>JASLEF010000178.1 GCA_030151245.1 Ignatzschineria sp.
TCCATAAAAAATCCCAGCAAATATGATTGCTGGGATTTGGTAATTATTAAGATCGTGTTAAATGAGATTAACGACGATTTTTGCTTGCTGCAATACGTAAACGAAGTGCGTTCAATTTAATGAAACCGCCGGCATCTTTCTGATCGTATGCGCCGCCATCGTCTTCAAATGTTGCGATATCTTCATCGAAGAGTGAATCATCAGACTTACGGCCAACGATGATAACGTTACCCTTATAGAGTTTTACGCGAACAACGCCGTTTACAAATTTTTGTGATTCATCGATCATTGTTTGAAGCATTTCACGCTCAGGGCTCCACCAGTAACCGTTATAGATGAGGCTTGCATATTTTGGCATGAGCTCATCTTTAAGGTGCGCAACTTCACGGTCTAGCGTGATTGATTCAATCGCGCGGTGTGCCTTGAGCATAATGGTTCCTGCAGGTGTTTCGTAGCAACCACGAGCTTTCATTCCCACGTAGCGGTTTTCAACGATATCAACACGTCCAATACCATTTGCGCCAGCGAGTTTATTGAGCTGCGCCATCACATTTGCAGGAGAGGTTTCAACGCCATCAATTGCAACGATATCACCGTGACGATAGGTTAATTCAACATAAGTAGCAACATCTGGTGCTTCTTCAGGAGAAACGGTCCAGCGCCACATATCAGCTTCAGGTTCGCTCCATGGATCTTCTAATGATAAACCTTCATAAGAGATATGAAGAAGGTTTGCATCCATTGAGTAAGGAGATTTTTTACCACCACGATCAATGACGATATTATTTTTTTCAGCATAATCGAGAAGCTTTTCGCGAGACATTAAGTCCCACTCACGCCAAGGTGCAATCACTTTTACCCCAGGTTTAAGGGCATATGCACCGAGTTCAAAGCGTACTTGGTCGTTACCTTTTCCTGTTGCGCCATGAGAAATAGCATCTGCACCTGTTTCATTCGCAATTTCGATTAAACGTTTTGCAATGAGTGGGCGTGCAATTGAAGTACCTAAAAGATATTCGCCTTCATAGATCGCATTTGCACGGAACATTGGAAAAATAAAGTCGCGTGCAAATTCTTCGCGGAGGTCATCAATGTAGATCTCTTTTACGCCGAGTGCTTGCGCTTTCTCGCGTGCTGGCTCAACTTCTTCCCCTTGACCGATATCTGCCGTAAATGTTACTACTTCGCAATTATATTCGTCTTGTAACCATTTAAGGATTACGGAAGTGTCTAACCCGCCTGAATATGCGAGGACCACTTTATTGATTTTTTCCATTACAGTCTCCTGTCGACTTTTGGTATGAAAGATTATTTTCTAAGTTCAAAGAGATCTTCCACTTCGGGAATACTCTCTTTATCGGTAATAAATAAGATTAGATGATCATTCTGTTCAATAAACATGGAGGGCTCAATCTTCATCACTTTTCCTCGACGAATAAGTCCTGCAACGACCACATTTTCTGGCCAGCGGATTCCTTCTAAGGATTTTCCAACGATTTTTGAGGTCTCGGCATTCCCGTGGGCAATAATCTCCATTGCTTCTGACTCGCCTGATCTAAGAGAGTATACCTGAACAATATCCCCTTTTCTAATGTAAGTGAGTAGAGTACTCAATGTTACTTGTTGTGGAGAGAAAGCAAGATCAATATTTGATTCATCTTCAATCATTTCAAGATAAGAGGATCGATTGATGAGTGACATTGAAAATTTTGCACCAAGACGTTTTGCGAGCATAGCGGCCATAATATTGGTCTGATCATCATTTGTTAAGGCACAAAATAGATCTGTTTTTTCAATATTTTCTTCAAAAAGAAGAGCTTCATCCGTACAATCGCCATGAAGGATAAGGCTTTTATTGAGTTGTGCTGCTAAGTGATTAGCACGCTCAGCATTCGCTTCAATGAGTTTAACGTGCGTAAATGATTCGAGAGCTTCAGCAAGAGATGCACCGATATTGCCACCGCCGGCGATAGTAATACGCTTTGCTGAGCGCTGTTTCGCTTGAAACTGTTCAATAACTTCGCGAGCATCAGAGCGAGCACAGAGGAAGTATACTTCATCATCTTCTTCTAAAATGGTATTCTCTTCCGGAATAAATTCACTACCTTCACGGTAAATGGCCACGTAATTGATATTAAGGTGGCGTGTTCGGCGTTTAATTTTGGCAAAGCGGCGTCCATAAAGTTGGGAATCTTTTTCAACGCCCATTGAGACAATGAGGGCTTCTCCTTTAGAGAAACGAAGAACATCGAGTGCGCCTGGCAACTCAATAATGTTTTTAATATAGTTGGTAATGAGGGTTTCTGGGCTGATCACCACATCAATATGGAATGTGGAGTCGAGTTTGTTGCCAAAGAGATCTCCATGACGTAGATAATCTTGGGAGCGAACCCGTGCGACTTTCAGCTTGATACCAAAGACGGTGTGCGCTACTTGGCAAGCAACAATATTGACTTCATCACTTGAGGTAACGGCAATAATAACATCCATACTCTCAGCCCCAGCTTCTTTTAGAATTACGGGAGATGCCGCATTACCCCGGATTGTACGGATATCGTAACGCTCTTTTAATGAGGCGAGGGGCTCATATTTGTTATCAATAATTGTGATATCATTTTGAGCTTCTTTTGATAATACATGGGCAACGGTAGAACCAACTTGTCCGGCGCCTAAAATCAGAATTTTCATTACTTCAGTTGACCTTATTTATAACAGGGCAATAATACCGCATATGTCACTAGATTTATACCTTTTTTCATAGCATTATGCGCTAGATGTAAGATTTTAGGTGAGAATTATTTTAAAGTGGTCAAATTGATATCATATTTGAATTATGGTATAATTTTTGCCTTAAATTCCCCGGTAAGGTATTAGTTTTATAGTTGTAAATGCTTGATAAACTGGTGTTTTACCAATATTTGATCATTTAATAGATAATGATTCCTCGTTAGGTGAGGTTCCTATATTGGTCGGAAGCTGTTGCCCAGAAATGTCGAGAGACACCAATGGGTCAGCAGGAATAATCGAATTAAGGTTATTTCTAATACAGTGAGGACAGGGCGTTATTAATTTAATAACTATCGGTTCTAGCCATATAGTGCTAAAGTTTTTACGAAGGAGGGGCCTTAACCCGTATCTTTAGATTGTCTCGTTAAGGCGTCATGAAACTATTTTATAGGGTAGGAAGCCTATAAAATAAGTTCAGAAATCCGTTATTTTTTGAAGCTAGCAAAATGCTGGAAATCGCTGAAGATCATAGGAATCAATCTCAATTTATCATTAATGATTGAGATTTTTTATGGTTGTTTCGTTTTCTAACTTATTTTGGATATTAGGCTTAATATTGTCGCTTCAGCTAAAATAGCGTCCTTCAAGCTATAACTTCATTCTAATTTGTGAAGAGATCATCATCGATCATGCCAAGTCATAGGAGGATGCTTATGGTTCAACCGCACAATGTTAAAAGACCACATGAGTTCGCAGAGGAAACTGTCGGATCTTTAATGGATTTCGATTTTATCTGTGTTCCTGAAACATATACTGTCGGAGAGGCATTTAAGTATCTGAGGAAGAATGTTCACGGAAAAGCAAATATCCACTATAGTTATGTTATTGATCCGATGGGGGTATTGGTCGGGGTTCTTTCATTACGAGAGTTGCTAGGTGCTGATGAAGAGAGTGTTCTACGTGATATTATGTCGCCCACCTCTTTAAAGCTTGATTATAATTTAGACCAAGAGAAAGCAGCGAGAATTTTCCAAGACTCAGATTTAGTAACACTTCCGGTGATTGATAGTAATGGTCGAATGATCGGCGTGCTTCATGTCGATGAAATGATGGATGTGTTACAACAAGAAGCTACGGAAGATATTCATAAAATGGCATCAATTTCTGTAGATGATGATGAAGAAGTGAAAGGTCTTTTAGAGTCTTCCATGGGATGGCTTTATAAAAAACGAATTGGTTGGTTAGTGATTCTTGTGTTTGTGAATCTCTTATCCGGGGCAGGAATTGCGAGTTATGAAGAATTATTGAATGACCATATTTATGTGGTCTTCTTTCTACCGCTATTGATAGCGAGTGGTGGAAATACAGGTTCTCAATCGACAACACTTGTGATAAGGGCAATGGCGGTTGGAGATGTGACAATGCGGGATTGGGGTAAGGTTTTTGTTAAAGAAGCCTTAGTCTCTTTTGCATTAGGGTTGACAATGGCTGCCGCGATAGCGGTCATTGGTTATTATCGTGGAAGCGATTACGGTGCTGGTACAGAAACGGCGATTATTATTGCGATGTCGATGGTGATTGTGGTGATGTTCGGGGGCTTATTAGGGGCCGTGATCCCCTTTGTTTTTCGACTCTTTAACCTTGACCCAGCAACGGCAAGCACCCCGTTAATCACCTCTATTTGTGATATCGCGGGGGTCTTTATCTATCTTGGGATTGCGAGCATGTTCTTGCAATTTTAAGGGGAGTTTACTGTAAGATGATTGAATATGATTTTACAGGGTAATATCTGATATGATCGGTGAATAAATTCATCGATCATTTTTTTTAATAAGTTGAAAAGGAGAGGGAAGTGGCGCAATTAAACCGATGGTTAGAGAGTTTTTCTCGCTATTTCTCTGCACAAAATTTATCTGTTGCATTATTAGGTTTTTCATCTGGTTTGCCGATATTAATGACTTTATCGACATTAACCTATTGGTTGTCGACTCTAGGGGTTGAAAAATCTGCAATCGGGCTGGCGTCATTGTTAGGAATGCCATATTTGCTCAAGTTTATTTGGGCGCCTTTATTGGATCTATTTCAATTACCCATTTTAGGCAAACTCGGTCGGCGTAAGGGGTGGATCATTTTCTTTCAGATCATTATTGCCTTAGTTTTTGCGATGTTAGCCATGATAGATCCTAAAGAATCACCTTATCTGTTAGGGATATTAATTTTTTCATTAGCGTTTGCTTCAGCCAGTCAAGATATTGTGGTAGATGCCTACCGTATTGATGTGTTAGATGAGGCAACACAAGCTTATGGTGCGAGTAGTTACCTTTTTATGTATCGGATTGCAATGCTCTTGATGGGAGCGGGGGTGTTAGCGCTTTCTGATATTTATTCTTGGGGAGCCATTTTTCAAGCTGTCGCGGTGATGGTGATATTGATTGTTTTATTAACACTACTGATTCCGGAAAAACAGCAAGAAGCATCAACAGAGTTATCGGCAGTTAAAGAGTATAGTAATCCGTTTAGACGCTTTATTGAAGGTTTTGAGCAGTTTTTTAAACGAGATTATGCGCTTTTATTTCTTCTGTTAGTGATCTGTTATAAGTTACCAGATGCTGTTTCTGGTGTCATGGCGACCCCTTTTTATCATGAAATGGGCTATACCGGCACGCAAATAGGGGCAGTATCCAAAATTTATGGTTTAGTCGCAACGTTGTTAGGTGCCTTTTTAGCGGCTGCGATTATTAATATGTTAGGGCTTTATCGTAGCCTGATTGTTTCAGCGATCTTAATTGGGGCCACTAATTTAGGGTATCTATTGGTTATTGTGAAACCTAATTTAACAATGCTAATGATTGCTTTGAGTGCCGAAAATTTTATTTCTGGATTTTCAAGTGCGCTATTTATTATGTTTTTAGGATTACTTTGTGATCGTAATGCCTCGGCGACACAATATGCTCTCTTAAGTGCTTTGGCAACTTTTGGCCTTCGTGTTTTAGGAGGGGCTTCAGGTTTTATGGTGGAAGGGTTAGGCTGGACGAATTTCTTTATTTCAACAGCTATCTTATTTATCCCGAGTCTGATTTTAATTATTATCTTAAAGTCAGAAATTCAAAAGCTGAAAATACCCCATTAAAGCCATAGGGGGGTTATAGAGAGAACGCTGAAAAAAAATCGAAGGTATAGCAAGGCATGGAAAGTATCAAAAGATTTTATAGCCGGATTAAATAGTGGATTAAAAAAAGAAAGGAATAAAAAAGTCATTTGATTATTTCAAATGACTTTTTTATAAGAGAGCTTCTTAATGCTTCTTCATTATTTTGAAATTTCAAAATCTGCAGAGATGAAATTTTCGAGTGTGAGATTGAGTTGATCCCCTGCTGCCAGTTGGCCAACACCTTCCGGCGTTCCCGTATAGATAAGATCACCTTTTGATAATCCATAAACGGTTGAGAGATAGCTAACAATCTCGGCAATGGGATAGAGCATCATTTGAGAGTTTCCATTTTGCTTTAAAGTCCCGTTTTGGGTGAAAGTAAATTGAATATTCTTAGGATCTTGGATCTTATCAGCGCTAATAAAGTCACTCACCATCGCCGCTGCTGGGAAGCCCTTACATTTTGTCCAAGGTTCACCTTTCTTTTTAATTATATCTTGTAGATCTCGAGCGGTAAGATCGAGTCCTACGCCGTAACCTCCAATGATAGAGAGTGCTTCTTCAGGTGATAAATTGCGAGCATTTTTAGTAATATAGATGACAAGTTCTGCTTCATAATGCACAGAATTAGAAAATGCCGGCAAAGTAATGGTATCACCTTTTTGTGCAAGCGCTGAGGTGGGCTTTAAAAACACTAAAGGTTCTGTCGGTGTTTCATTATTGAGCTCTTCGATATGTTTTGCATAGTTACGCCCAATGCAAAAAATATTTTGAATCGGACACGTCTGATTTTCTAGTATGATTGTAGGTTGAGACATAGCTTCTCCTTTGGAATTTAAAATTTATCAATAATTGTCGTTATTTTTATAATCATTTTTATAGTGTTGTGATTGATTCTAGTATAAAGAGTGCGATATTCCTATGTTAGGTGTGGGTTTTTATCTGTAAACAAAATGAGGAATGGTCATATTAACGGGCAACACATTGATATTATTTAAATTTAGTAAAAGATGAAATATTGAAGGGGTATATTTCCGTTGAATTGAAGATGATTATTTAATGGTTTCTTTTTTTGACGACTCTCAAAAAAAGAAAAGCTCAAATATTGTTTGAGCTTTTGCGATGAGAATGATGTTTTAGATGAAGTAAGGATTTAATCCAAAAGTTTGATAATTGTTATCATCGAGTTTTATCGTTAATGGTAGCGTTAACAGATCTTCAATGAATGGATCGGTGATTAAAGTTTTAGTACGGTCATGGAATTTAATATAAGTGTTGCACTCATCGCAGACCTCTGCAGACATGCTGCTCTCTAGGGCTTCAATTTTTACTTGAAAGAGAGATTTATTACTATCACATTCGGTGCAGGTGCTGCGAACAACGTGCCATTTTGTTTCACAAAAGCTGCAATAGAGATAGCGAAGTCCATCCTCTGAGTTGTCTAAAATAGCGCTAATAGCTGGCATTTTACAGCAAGGACAGAGGTCATTGTCTTGTAGCTGATAATTTGCATCAAGTTTGAGATTTGTCGCTGAAAAATGGAGTGTTACTTGCATTGAAGCAAGGAGAAACAGTCGTTGTTGAGCCGGGAGAGCTTCAAGATTGAGAGTGATTATATTCTGAAAGTATTGTTGCGACTTTTCAGGGGGCTGCAAATCTGATGTTAACGAGTGGATCGCTTTTAGAATTTCGCTATAGTCGCTATTATCAGTACTCTCGATAGTCTCAACAAGGGCTGTGCAGAAAGAGGTTGTGGCTTTTTGAAAAAGTTGGAGCATCTGCTCATTGATTATGAAAAAAGGCTCTGCTGCTTGAAACTCGAGTTTTGGAGAATATTTTTTCAGTGTTTGAAAAGCAGATTCTTGAGCGCTAACAATTTTCATTAAAAAGGGCAGTACCGGGGACTCTGGCATCTTATTTAAGGATTTTTGAAGAGCTTGTAAACGAAAAGGATAATGACTGCCTTTAGGGGGAATGACTCGGACAATCTCTTTAACGCCGCCTGTTGGGATCATACTCATAATGAATTTCTCTTTATTTGTGAGGAGGAATTTATTAATATTCCTGAACCAAAGGAACGCACGAGATATCGTGCGTTCACAGTGGATTGATGGGTTAAAATGTTATTCAAAAGCTTATAGTTACTTTTTCTCTGTTTGATGAGATTGTGCTTTATCATAATTATTAACGACCTCTTCGTACCAAAGAGGGTGATGACTCTCTGCCCATTTCTCAGTCACCACACCTTCTGTCATGGCTCGGATAGTGCCTTTCACCCAGATTGCTGCATAAACATGCACAATGATCGAAGCAATGAGAATAAGGGCAAACCATGCATGTAGCAGAATAGCAATACGGCGAAGAGGAATGCTAAACTCATTGGCAAAATAGGGCTGCCACATCATGATGCCTGTGATGATTAAGACTAACATTGAAAGTGTCATCACCCAGAACATCACCTTTTGTCCTGCATTATATTTACCAACATTAGGCATATGTTCACCTTTGATAACTTTCTTGACAGATAAAGCCCACTTGATATCTGCTTTATTGATAAAGTTTCGGCTAACATATCGGAAAAATTGTACAAAAAAACCCACAAACATGATTACGCCGACAAAAGGATGGACAATACGCGCCATTTGGGGCGTGCCAAATATCTGGCTAAACCAGAAGAAACTAGGGTAGAAGAAGGCGAGTCCTGAAAAAGCCAGAAGGATAAAGCAAGCAGCCACTACCCAGTGATTAATTCTTTCAGAGGCAGAGTAGCGTTTTATAAGTCTCTCTTTTGCCATGATTATTCTCCTTTTTCTTTTGGTTTTTTCGGATCAATCACATCTTTCCCTTCATCTGGATCATCTGCACGACTAGGACCGACTGTGACATAATGGAGGAATCCTGTGAAGATCGCTGCCGCTATTCCAAATGTTGAGAGAGGTTTTAATAGACCTTTCCAAAGGCTTGTGACGGGACTAATTTGAGGGTCCTTGGGTAATCCGCTATAAAGTTCTGGATTATCTGCATGATGGAGTACATACATGACGTGTGTTCCTCCAACGCCAGCAGGATCGTAAAGTCCCGCATTATCATATCCTCGCGCATTAAGATCCTTGATGCGAGTTGCAGCATACTCTTTCATATCATCTTTTGAACCAAATTGAATAGCACCTGTTGGGCATGATTTTACGCAAGCAGGCTCTTGTCCGACAGCAATACGATCGGAGCAGAGTGAACATTTATAAGCTTTATTATCGCGTTTACTGAGACGCGGTACGTTAAATGGGCAGCCTGTAATACAGTAACCGCAGCCAATACAGTTTTCTTGGTTAAAATCGACAATCCCATTGTTGTATTGCACGATCGCGCCAGGAGATGGGCAAGCTTTTAAGCAACCGGGATCCTCACAATGCATACAGCCATCTTTACGAATTAACCATTCTAGTTTGCCATTTTCTGTGGTTTCATTGAAGCGCATCACCGTCCATGAGTCATTCGTTAAATCGGGAGGATTGTTATAGGTTCCGTCACAGGTTCCAACGACATCTCGAATATCGTTCCATTCAGAGCAAGCCACTTGACAGGCTTTACAGCCAATACAGGTGGTGACATCAATAAGTTTGGCAACTTCGGCAATGGGTTTTCGCACATCTGGCGATTTTGTCGAGGTTGCAGAGCGGCGTTTGATATCTAAAGATTCTAAAATCATTTTCTACTTCCTCTTAAGCATCTAGGGGTTCAACATTCACAAGGAATGTTTTATATTCGGGAGTTTGTGTGTTGGCATCTCCAACGGCGACAGGTAAGAAGTTTGTCATAAAACCTTTTCTGGCAACGCTCTCAAAGCCCCAATGTAGTGGGACACCTACCTGGTGGATTGTTTTACCATCCACCAGGAGAGGCGTTATTCGTTTAGTAACAACGGCAACCGCTTCAATATAGCCTCGATTAGAAGAGACCTTGACCTTGTCGCCAATTTTAATCCCTTTTTCAGCGGCGAGAGCTTCACTAATCTCTACAAACTGTTCAGGTTGAGTGATGGCTGCTAAAAGGGCATTTTTAGTCCAAAATTGGAAGTGTTCTGTTAGACGGTAAGTTGTTCCCACATAGGGGAAGTTTTTATGAGAGCCTAGCATCTCACGATCTCGTTTAAAAATACGAACAGCAGGATTATTAACTGGCGTATAGAGAGGGTTATAACCTAGTGGCGTTTCCATTGCTTCAAAATGTGTTGGGAATGGCCCATCGACTAATTTATCTGCAGATGATAAACGACCGACTCCTTCCGGATTCATAATAAAAGGATCCATGGCACTGCCGGGTGCTGCTGTTGCATCGAAGTCAGGAACGTCCCATCCAACCCATTTTTGCCCATTCCATTTAAAGAGGCGACGTTTAGGATCCCAAGGATTTCCCATTCTATCTGCCGAGGCTCTATTATAGAGAATTCGACGATTTGCAGGCCATGCCCATGCCCATTTTGCGGTAATCCCTAAGCCTGAAGGGTCGCTATTATCCCGAAGTGCCATTTGGTTACCATCTTCTGTCCATGAGCCGGCGTAGATCCAGCAGCCTGATGCGGTAGAGCCATCGGCACGAATTTCCCCAAATCCACTTAAAAGTTCTCCCTTTTTACGAATTAGGTTACCATTTGTGTCGTAGAGATCTTCTAGTGCATAACCATTTTGCTCTTTAGTAATCTCTTCTGCCGTAGGATGTAAAGGCTGCGCGTAGTTCCATTGAATATTCATGAGAGGTTCATGATAAGCGCCCCCTTCTTTTTGGTAGAGCTCTCGTAATTTAAAGAGTAATCGAGAGAGGATCTCCGTATCGCCTTTAGACTCTCCAGGAGCATCTGCTGCCTGATAATGCCATTGTAACCAACGAGCAGAGTTCACAATTGATCCCATTCCTTCCACGAAGCAGTGAGCGGGTAAGCGGTAGACAGTAGTCATCACTTCTTTAGGATTGATCTCATTGTGTTTCCCATGATTTTCCCAGAAGCTACCGGTTTCGGTTGTTTGAGGGTCTATTACGACGAGATATTTAAGTTTTGCAAGTGCTTGACGATTTTTATTAGAATCAGGAATAGCAGCAAGAGGGTTAAATCCTTGGCAAATATAACCATGCATTTCGCCATTACTCATCATTTCAAAAGAGCGAATAATATCGTACATTTTGTCCCATTTAGGGAGGTAGTCAAAGGCAAAATTATTCGCGGCTGTTGCATGTTCACCGTAGAAGGTCTTCATCATACTATTAAAGAATTTTGGGGTGTTTTTCCAATAATTCATCTGCTCAGGACGAAGCGCTTTTGGGGTTGTTTCACGGATATATTTCTCATAAGTACTTTGTGCGTCACTTGGGAGGTTTAGGTATGCCGGCAGTTGTGTCGAAAGAAGCCCAAGGTCCGTTAAACCTTGGATATTAGAGTGTCCTCGTAATGCATTTACTCCCCCGCCAAGCATCCCCATATTGCCAAGGAGTAATTGAACCATTGCCATGGTTCGGATCATCTGTGTCCCTACGGTATGTTGTGTCCACCCTAAAGCGTAGAGTATTGTGGATACACGATTATTTGTGGAGCATTCGCCTAATGTTTTAGCTACGTGGAGAAAGTCTTCGATAGGCGTTCCTGTAACACGAGTAACCATCTCAGGGGTATACTTCTCATAATGTTTCTTCATCATGCTAAAGACAGAGCGAGGATGGGTGAAGAACTCAGAGTTGTCAATTTTTGCATAACCTTCGTCATCTAACTCATAAGTCCAAGATTCTCGCTCATATTTTTCTGCTTTAGGGTCCCAGCCTGAGAAGAAACCATCTTCAAAGCTGTAATCGGGATGCATAATAAATTTCGCATTAGTATATTCACGGACATAATCCCAATTGATTTTGTTGTTTTCAATTAACCAACGGATAAGACCGCCCAGAAAAACAATATCGGAACCTGAGCGAATAGGGGCATAGAAGTCGGCAACAGCCGCCGTTCTGTTAAAGCGAGGATCTACACAGAGTAATTGTGCGCCCCGTTTTTTACCTTCAATTGCCCACTTAAAGCCAACAGGATGCGCTTCAGCGGCATTGCCTCCCATGACTAAAATCACATCCGCATTGCGAATATCGACCCAGTGATTAGTCATTGCGCCGCGACCAAAACTAGCCGCTAAGCTTGCAACGGTAGATCCATGACAGACGCGCGCTTGGTTATCAATAGCGATCATTCCGAGCGATCGAACAAATTTTCCAGTCACAAAACCATTCTCATTGGTGGTGGCTGAAGTAGCTAGAAAACCTGTTGAGGTCCATCGATTAACAGTAACCCCATCGCTATTTTTTTCTTGGAAGTTTGCATCACGGTCATCTTTCATATGTCGTGCGATTTCATCAATGGCACTATCCCAAGAAATTCGTTCCCATTTGTCTGATCCAGGGCGACGTACTTCAGGATATTTCACGCGATTAGGGCTATGGACAAAGTCTATGACCCCTGCGCCTTTAGGGCAGAGTGAACCTCGGCTGACAGGATGGTCGGGATCGCCTTCGATATGGATAATTTCAGCATGTGCATTTTTAGGTTTTCCTCCTAAAGAATAGACTAACATGCCACAACCAACGGAGCAGTAAGTACAAACCGTACGCGTCTCTTTCGTTTTAAGTAGCTTGTATTGTCTAACAGCAGCTTCGGAAATACTTGGCACTAAGCCGAGGGCTGCAAGACTAGTTCCGCCGATAGTGCCGGCGGAAACTTTAAAAAACTGCCGTCTTGATAATTGCATGATGCATCCTTTATCTCATAATTTAATGGAAATATTGAAATGATATAAATGTTCTAAAATCCCATTATTAAGTGATGGTTTTGACCTAAAATAAACGACGCATTATATCCCCTGCATTTATATAGTGTTTTGAAAAGTAGTTATAACTTGTCCTATGTCAACTAACTTCTCCTGAAGGGTAGTTGTATTAAAAGTCGATTTCAGGTATTGCGGAGATTGGAAATATAACAGAGCAAGAATAGAGCTATTTTTTATGGGGGGATTACCGATTGAAGAGAAAGAGAGAGAAAGAAGATAGATCTAGTTCGTAAATTTTTTTTATCTCTATCTGCGGAGAGTGACCTTAGATGGTAAATTTTTCGGGTATAATCTAGAGGGTAGAGGGCGCTGATTGGCAATATAGGTATAATAGGCAAATATTTATAATATTGTCCCAGTAGCGATGGAGTGATTTATCTCTAATCGAAAAAATCACTGTTAACATTGAAAAGAAGAGTCATTGTCATGAATAACTTAGAGCTTGAAAAGATCATTAATCATAAATTAGAGAGTCAGTCGATAAAAGATTATGTTCCTAATGGATTGCAGATTGAAGGGAAGTCTGATGTTCAAAGAATATTGACCGGCGTCACTGCGAGTCTTGAGTTGATTAATACCGCTATTGAGCGAAATGTTGATGCGATATTAGTGCATCATGGGTATTTTTGGAAAAGTGAAACGCCCCTTATTCGCGGGATGAAGTATGAGCGTATCAAGCGTTTGATTGAAAATGGCATTAATCTGTATGCTTATCATCTTCCACTAGATCTTCATGCTGAGCTTGGTAATAATGCGCAATTGGCAAAAATGTGGAATATTCAGAATGTGGCGCCGATAAGTGAGGCGCAGCCGCTTATTTTAACAGGGGATCTCTCTACAACCATGGATATCGTAACGTTGGCAAAGATGATAGAAAAAACGCTTCATCGCCAGCCTTTTGTAGAAGCCTCGGGACCTAAGTTAATAAGACGTATTGCTTGGTGTTCAGGTGCCGCACAAGATTATTTAGAAGAGGTGGCAAATGCAGGGTTTGATGCATTTATCACAGGGGAAGTTTCAGAGCGTACGATCTATATTGCAAGGGAGCTTGGGATTCATTTTATCGCGGCAGGTCATCATGCAACAGAGCGTGATGGCGTTAAAGCGCTTGGTAAATGGTTGGCTCAAGAATATTCTTTAGATGTCTCGTTTATTGATATTCATAATCCGATATAATTGACCATTAACCATTTTATGGATTGAATATATTGAGGATAGAATGATCGGTGATAATGATGAAAGTCATCGCCAATACTCACAATTTTATCATTTAGAAGATCGATCTTTGATAGAAAGGTCGTCCATGTTTATTTAAAACGATCTAGAATATCAGCCTGTTTTAAAAAGGGAAGAAAGCATAATGTCAACGCAGAAAGAAGAGATCAAAGATGCTTTAGCGGAGAGCCACTCGACAGTTGTAGAGGATGTAGCTCAAGTAGAAGAGGGATCTCAGAAAAAGAAGCCGGTAAAAAAGAAGCGCTCTCTAATTGGGCGAATTCTTATTTGGTTTTTAAGCACGAGTCTGATGTTGATCATTTTGCTCATATTATTGCTCTATTTCTTTATTGATACTCAAGCGGGTTTGAAAACATTAGCTCATTTAACGAATCGTTATGCGAGTGATTATATCTCTATTGAGAGTGCTGAAGGCCGTTTAGGGAAACGTTTTACGTTAACCAATGTTTCATTGACACTTCCTAATTATCATCCTTTAGAGATTCCCTCAGTCTCTTTAAAATGGGATTATTGGCAGCTATTGGAAAAAAGAATCATGATAGATTCTATAAAAGTATCGGGCGCCAATCTTGATTTTACACCCTTAAATCCAGTAGAAGAACCTGAAAAAGAGATCGATAGTACGCCTTTTTCTTTAAAAGATTTAAACATTCCTGTGGATGCCAAAATAGGGGCTTTGGATTTAGATAGCAGTACTATCAAAATCGATGACTTTTATCTTGCTGTTAATGATTTTCAAGTTGAAAATGCAACCTTAATTAGCAATGAGCTAGTATTAAAAAATGTTATGGGAGATCTACATGTTTTAGTAGGAGAGGATGTTGATCTTCCATTTGTAGTGACACTTAATGGAGATCTTTCAGCTCCTACAGAGCAGTTTGATTTAAATCTTGCCATTTATGCACAAGATGCTTTTGTGCGTGAAAATGAGCTGAATATGGCGTTAAATACTCAGTTATCAGGAGCGTTAGAGCAGTTTAGTTTCAATTTAGATGGTCGTGTTGATTGGTCAAATATGCTGAATGACCCAATTCTTTTAAAAGTGCAAAATGAGATTACCGCTTTAAATGAAGTGAAAAGTTACCTGCATGTGAAGAACTTAGCGAATCAGGTAATGTTAGATAGTACTTGGTTTGCGGATAAACCTTTAGATTTTGATTTAGCATTAAAAATGAACGCCCCTTATTTATCTCAATTGCACCCCAATATTCGAGGGTCATTAATGGGGGATGCGATCTTGAAAGGGGATCTAATGAAGCCCTTGTTAACGGCAGATATTGCGGTTACGGGTATTTCGGCATTCGGCCTGCAATTAGAGTCTTTGATATTGAAAGGCAATCATGAAAATTATGAAGCAACAGCTTTATTAGAGACGCGTCGTTTGAAGTTTGAAGAGTTTTATTTAGCGCTTCTATCCTTAAGTCTCGACGGGACATTAACCGAAGAATTTGAGTTTGATTTGCGAATACAGGATCTTGTAAAAGGGGAGACGCCAGAAGAAGCGCTCGCGGCAGAAAAGAGAGCCAGTGAATCAATTAAGGTTGTTGATAGTACCAATGCTGAGGGTGAAGAGGATATTAAGCTCTACTATGCGGAGAATACTCCCTTAGATCTTTCGCCAAAAGGGAAAGTAGAGGTTCTTTTAAAGAATGTTGATTATGTGGTGAAAGGACGTGCAGAAGGGCATCAGTTCACGTTTGATTTAGAAAGTCCGTTTGGAGAGATTAAATCTACAGGTGTCGCTTCATTAAATGAGCTATCGAATAACCCATCATTTAATCTTTACTTAGCAAATTCAACAGTAAAATCCCCTTTTGTGGGAGATTTCACGTTAAATAAACCAGCCTATTTCCATATTAATGCGTTAAAACAAGAAATTAAATTAACTTCAGCTTGTTATCAGCAGGGCTTTGTTGTGCTTTGTGCTGAAGGGGAGCGTACGAAAGATGGGGTTAATACCGGGGTCCTTACTTTAAATAACTTGCCATCTTCATTGTTAAAAACCTATTTGCCGGATGATATTTCGATTAATACGAAAGCGAATGCGACGATTGTCGGACAATTTTCTACGGTTGAAGATTTTATTGGCGTTGTGAATGTCTCGTTAGCAAAAGGGGATATTCGTTATCGTTTTCAAGGGCGGGAAGTTCTTGTCCCGCTTGATAAAACATTGTTAGAGGTTTTAGCAAAACCGACGGGTGTAACAAGCTCTCTGAATGTCGATTGGGGGAAATACTTACGAGTTGATGGGAAAGGATCTATCGATGATCTATTTGTAGACAATCTCGTAGATTTGGATTTGATGGCAAATATCCCTAGCTTTGATTGGATTTCGCCTTTAATGCCGGTATTGCAAGATCTGGGAGGGGAAGTTGGTTTTACATCAAAGGTGCATGGTCCCCTCAAAGATCCGAAATTGTCAGCGAACTTATCTGTTAAAAATGGCAAGCTCTATATTGCCTCTTTAAATAGTCGTTTAAAAGATGTAAATCTTAATGTGGATCTTAAGGAGGGAACGCCGGAATTCTTTATTAATGGGAGTATTGGAACCAATGAAGGGGCTTTAAAAGTCAACGGTCATTATAATATTGCAAATTTTAGTACGTTAATTACCGCAGAAGGAGAGAATCTTTTATTGGCGGATAGTGAGAATATTAAGGTCAAAATTAGCCCTAAATTAACATTTACTGGATTTGGAAAATCTGGGGGGAATCGTTATGAGCTCAAAGGTAATGTGCGAATACCAGAGCTTAAATATATTCACTCATCAATGGGCGGCGGGGGTTCAGTTGTGACGGTTTCTGATGATACCATTATTGTTGGTGGCGGCTATGACAAAGCGCGTGAAAAGAGCTTTATGGATAGCTTTAAGATGGATGTCAATGTTATTTTGGGTAATCAGATTTTAGTGGGAGCTGAGGGGCTGAAGGCTCATCTTGATGGGGGGTTGAAGGTCAGTAAAGATTACGCTCAGCCTATTAGAGGCTTGGGAATTATTAATGTAGGGAAAGGGGAGTTTGATATTTATGGTCAGGTCTTAACGCTGGATCGTGGAAAAATTCAATTCTCAGGTACAGCTATTACCAATCCTGCTTTAGATATTCAAGCATCCCGTAAGTTTATTAACGAAATTGAAGGTCGAGAAATGCAGGTCGGAGTAAAAGTGCTTGGTAGTGTTGATGCTCCGAAAATTCAACTCTATTCATCCCCGGCATTAACAGATATTGAAATTGCTTCTTATCTTTTTCTCGGAAGAAGTCCTAATTTAGAATCTCCTACAGAGAATCTAATGCTCTTAAATATGGTACGTAAGATCGCAATGGGGGAACCTATTTCAAGTTCAGAATCAAGTCTTGCCAATCAATTGGGATTAACAGATTTTGGTTTTGTAGAGACACCTAATGGCGGAACAGGTATTGGATTAGGAAAACGCTTCGCAAATAGTTTTTATGTAGGATTAGGTGTGGGAATAGAAGAGAGTGAAGGGGCTTTTGCCGTACTTCGTTACCGTTTCTTGAAATACTTTAATATTAATACCGCATTTATGAGTGAAGGGGAGAGTATTAACGTTAACTATTTAAGAGATTTCTAATCGTTTTCGATGTGCTTAACTTAAGACTCAAGAAATCTACGTATATTGAAAATGAGAAGGCGTTTATTTTAAAAGCACTAAGTGAAGATTTAGTGCTTTTTTCTGTCACATAAATCGTGTTTTGCGTAAGTGCTTTGAAATTGAAATTGAAGTTGGAATTGGAATAGAGAGATGTAGTTGGGTAATGATTGAGTATCAACTTGATTTGGGATGTGACTTTTTAAAATCTAAAAAAATATCTTCATCCATCAAATAGCATGGGGCATCTATTCTTGCACGTTATAAATTTTGGGCTCGGTAAAGTAAAATATTTAGAAGAGATCAATTTTCTGCTTTCTACAATCTCAGAAATACCATTGTTTTGCTTTAAGAATATCTATAATAAGGAGAGTGGATCGGAAATGATAAAAGCCGACAAAACCCTCTGCTAATTGTGTATCAGCTTTTAAAAGATTCTTGATTAAGATAAGTTTAAGGCCTGTTAAAAATTTAAAATTTCATTAATTGAACTCTTTGAAAATAAATTATTTTGTAGTTTTTTGAGAATAA
>JASLEF010000240.1 GCA_030151245.1 Ignatzschineria sp.
GCTTTAAATACGGGGTTTTTACCGGCTTTGAGCTGAGCGTAGTAATCATTAGCCACTTTGAAGGCAATATTCCCAAGAATTGCAATGACAACGAGGTTGATGATTGCCATAAGCCCCATGAAGAGATCGGCAAGATCCCAAACAATATCCATGCTCATAATCGCGCCAAACATCACCATCGCAAGAACAATTAGTCGATAGGAGAGAAGGGCTACTGAACTATTTTTGATGAACTCAATATTCGTTTCACCATAGTAATAGTTGCCAATAATTGAGCTAAAGGCAAAGAAGAAGATCGCAATCACCACAAAGTATTTAGCCCATTCACCTACTTGGAGCGCAAGAGAGTGTTGTGTCAGAACAGCCCCTTTAATACCTTCTGGTGCATCTGCGTAAATGCCGGCAAGGATGATGATAAACGCCGTTGCTGAGCAGACAATAATGGTATCAAAGAATACTCCAAGGCTCTGAACAAGGCCTTGTTTTGCAGGATGTGATACGTTAGCGGTTGCCGCTGCGTTGGGGACACTTCCCATACCCGCTTCATTAGAGAAGAGCCCACGACGAGCCCCTTGCATCAGTGCAGCACCAAGACCGCCGCCCGCAAATTCTTTAAGACCGAATGCACTGTCGATAATCAACATAAACATTTCAGGGACTTTCGTGATATTGATCGCAATTACGTAGAGTGAAAGTCCCACGTAGAAGAGTGCCATAATCGGTACGCAGTATTGAGTAAAGCTCACCACGCGGCGAACGCCACCAAAGATGATGATGCCTGCTGCAATAACAAGTACGGCACCAATGATGATAGTATCAATCCCAAAGAGATCATTAAATGAATGGGCGATGGTATTTGACTGCACTGAGTTGAAGATAAAGCCAAAGGTTACAGTGAGTAAAATCGCAAAGATCACGCCGAGCTTATTCCAGCCTAGTGCGCGCTTCATGTAGTAAGCAGGACCGCCCCGGAAATCCTGACCATCTTTGACTTTATAAACCTGTGCAAGCGTACTTTCGATAAAGGCGGTCGCCATGCCAATCAGGGCAATGACCCACATCCAAAAGACAGCACCAGGACCACCCACAGCAATTGCAATTGCAACGCCGGCAATATTTCCTGTACCCACACGGCTCGCTGCACTAATGGTAAAGGCTTGGAATGCAGAAACCCCTTTATCGCCGGTATTTTTCTCAACAGTGAGCCGGAACATCTCTTTGAAGAGTCGGATCTGAATGAACTTCGTTCTGATAGTAAAATAGACGCCGAGAATGAGGAGGGCGGCGATGAGGATATAGGTCCAAATAAAACTGCTGAGTGGGCCTACTAGCCAATTGATAAAGCTCATGGGTTCTCCTTGTACGCGACAATATTAAGACAAAAGACCGTTAAGGATAATTCTCTTGTGAATAGAAATCTAGAAAAAAATACGGAAAGTTTATTGGTTTTTTAAATAAAGTGATGACCCGCATCTTATTTTTAAAGAAGTAAAATAGTGATGAAATGTTGCTATTATGCGGTTTGTCAGTTTTTATAGAGTATCTTGGTCATAAAAAAAGAGCAACTGTATTAAGTTGCTCTTTGAGGATTTTAACGCTTAAATTTAAATCGTGGACTTGGAGAGCACGATTGAATCTTTTTAGAGCGCTTCAATCTTGATGAGTTGTTGCTTTAACTCTTGAAGCTGATTCTCCGCATCTTGAAGTTTTATACGTTCTCCTTCGACAACGGCTGCCGGTGCTTTATCAGTAAATCCAGGATTTGAAAGCTTTCCTGTTAACGCTTTAATCATGGGTTCTATTTTGCCGATTTCGCGATTTAAGCGTGCAAGCTCTTGCGCTTTATCGATTAAGCCGGCGAGAGGAATTAAGAGACGCATTTTACCAATCACAACAACGGCTGATTCTGGCGCCGAGCCTTCTACTTTCGTAAAGCTCTCTAAGCGACCCATACGTTGCAAGAAGTTCATGTTTTTCTCGATACGCTCAAGATCTTGTTCCGATGCATTTTCATAAAGGACATCGAGAGGTTTACCGGGAGAAATATTCATCTCACCACGAATTCGACGAACCGCTAAAAGAACATCTTGTAACCATTCTACTTCTGCTTCTAACGCAGTATCACGCGGCCCTGCTACAGGGAAGCTCGCTACAGAAATACTGATGCTGGTTTTTAAGTTAGGAGCAATCTCAGTGAGTTTCTGCCAGATCTCTTCTGTGATATAGGGCATAAACGGATGGAGTGCTTTAAGAATGGCATCAAGTACCGAGAGAAGGTTATAGCGTGTTGCGGCTTTTTCTTCCTCACTGTAATCCCCATTTAAGATGGGTTTTGTGAGTTCTAAATACCAATCGCAGAACTCGTGCCAGATAAAGTCATAAAGTGCGGCAGTTGCAAGGTCAAAACGATAACCTTCAACGTGACGATTTACTTCAGAAAGCATATGGTTCAAGCGTGAATTAATCCAAAGATCAATATGAGATAATTTCTCGGTATTTTCACGAACATCCTTCTCTTCAGTATTCATAAATACGAAACGCGAGGCATTCCAAATTTTGTTACAGAAGTTCGAATAGCCTTCGATACGACCGACATCAAAGATAATATCTCGACCATTTGTTGCAAGGGATGTGAAGGTGAAACGAAGCGAGTCAGTGCCAAAAGCTTTAATGCCTTCCGGGAAATGACGACGGGTATCTGCTTCGATACGTGCTGCCATCTGCGGTTGCATTAAACCTGTGGTACGTTTTGCAACGAGTGACTCAAGATCAATCCCATCGATAAGATCGATAGGGTCAAGGACGTTCCCTTTCGATTTACTCATTTTTTGACCATCTTGGTCACGAACGAGGCCGTGGAAGTACACTTCTTTGAATGGAATTTCGTCCATGAAGTGAAGTCCAAACATGATCATTCGTGCAACCCAGAAGAAGATAATGTCAAATCCAGTGACAAGCACTGATGTAGGGTAGTAGGTTTCGAGCTCTTTTGTTTTTTCAGGCCAGCCAAGCGTAGAGAAAGGCCAGAGCGCTGATGAGAACCACGTATCTAAGACGTCTTCATCTTGCGTGAGTTTTACCTCAGGTCCAAGATTGTTTTCACGGCGAACCGCATCTTCATCTGCAGCAACATAGAAGTTGCCCGCTTCATCATACCAAGCAGGAATACGATGACCCCACCAGAGCTGACGAGAGATACACCAATCTTGAATGTTATTCATCCACTCAAAGTAAGTGTTTTCCCAGTTCTGAGGAATGAATTTAATGTCTTTGTTTTTAACCGCTTCAAT
>JASLEF010000248.1 GCA_030151245.1 Ignatzschineria sp.
AAAGCTTAATCGTTGCCGCAGTCGTGCCATCTGCCGGGATAGTAGAAGGCTCTATCTGAATCGTGGAGTTATTGGGATCAAACACGCCGCTCTCAACCATGCCATAACTCACCGTTGTCGCATTGCCTTTCACATCATTGACAGAGAAATAGATCACTTCCCTCTCTGCCGGCGTTGTGGAGGTCACGGTGCCATGATAAATCCCGGCACCAAGATCAGTCATCTCTTGGATCTCCGAACTGAGGACTCCAACGCCCGTAGGCATTTGATGAAGCTTCAGATTATCCACTTGTCCCTCTAGAGGCTGACCAGCTAGATCAACGAGATAAAGCTTAATCGTTGCCGCAGTCGTGCCATCTGCCGGAATGCTAGAAGGCTCGATTTGGATTATTGAGTTATTCGGATCAAACACGCCGCTCTCAACCATGCCATAACTCACCGTTGTCGCATTGCCTTTCACATCATTGAGAGAGAAATAGATTACTTCACTCTCTGCCGGCGTTGTGGAGGTCACGGTGCCATGATAAATCCCGGCACCAAGATCAGTCATCTCTTCGATCTCCGAACTCAAGATTCCAACAGCTTCAGACATTTGATGAAGCTTCAGATTATCCACTTGTCCCACCAGAGGCTGACCAGCTAGATCAACGAGATAAAGCTTGATGGTTGCCGCTGTGGCGCCATCTGCCGGAATGGTAGAAGGCTCGATTTGGATTGTTGAGTTATTGGGATCAAAGACTCCGCTCTCAACCATGCCATAACTCACCGTTGTCGCATTGCCTTTCACATCATTGACAGAGAAATAAATTACTTCACTCTCTGCCGGTGTTGTGGAAGTCACGGTGCCATGATAAATCCCGGCACCAAGGTCGGTCATCTCTTGGATCTCCGAACTGAGGACTCCAACGCCCGTAGGCATCTGATGCAATTTCAAATTATCCACTTGTCCCACTAGAGGCTGACCAGCTAGATCAACGAGATAAAGCTTGATCGTTGCCGTAGTGGTGCCATCTGCCGGAATGGTAGAAGGCTCGATTTGGATCGTGGAGTTATTGGGATCAAAGACTCCCTTTACCGCTTCATAGATAAAATTAAAATTCTGCTTGCTCTGTGTACCTTTTGTTTTAATAAACAACGACTCCTCACCAGAATGGTTTGTCGTCATACGATAATTATAAGTCCCTTTCGGCCACTCACTAAAAAACTCGATATCCGCTTGAGAAGGCGTTCCATCTTCCAACACAAACTGAGGGTGAAGATAATCTGTCAATAATTGATCTGGATTACTTGCATAATAGAGCGTTACAGCTAGATTAGCAGTATCCTTTCCATCCGCTAATATCGTATTCTTCGTAGCTGTAACCTGTAATGTCTCATCATCTGCAAAAAGACCATCACCGGCGTTGTATTGCAGTATGACAAATTGCTGACTCTTCCCTACATTCGTCTTAAAGCTGAGAATTTCTTCTCCCACCTTTTGAGTTCGAAGCTCATAATTATAGTGCCCAAGTGGAGATTCATCTATAAACGTGAGATCCCCTTTTAAAGCTCCCCCATCTCGCATTACAACGAGATTATCGGGATCATAATCCACAATAGGGTCTTGTCTTGATTCATCACGGAAAAGTTTCACCGTCAGATTAATCGTATCAATACCATCAGCATCGATACGAGTTTTATCATTGGTTACCTCGATACTAGAGGCAGAATCAAGGAAATCTCCCATCACAATTTTTCGGCGATAAGTAATATCTCCTGTACTTTTCTCACTCGTTTTTGCACGTGTTTTAAAGACAAAATCATCCGACCCTGGTTTCTCTGAGTACACTCTAAAATGATAGGTGCCTGCTGGGCTTTCTGTCCAATAAGTCATTCTCCCTACACGATTCTGCCCATCTTTTCGTTCTAATATCGGACTATGATGAATGCCCGCTAATGGAATTTCAGGGGCACTGGCATAGAATGCCTTCACAGAAACAGTTGTATAGTCGTTATTATCCGCCGTAATCTCTCTTTTCTCATCAACAACTGTAATCTCTAATGTCTCTTCATCAAAGATACCTTCACCTGCATTATAGATAAGATACTGATCGGAGGTCATACGACCTATCACATCCCCAAGCTTAAATCCAAGGTAGTGCCAAGGGGAAGTCTTTCCTTTTGGCGCAGAAAGAGAAAATCGGTAAATCCCCCCAGGAAGCTCCTCGAGTAACTTCACCTCTCCTTCCCACTGAGTGCCTCCTCGCTGAGTAATCGTAAGTTCTTTCGCATTCGTTATTGGAATGCCTTCATAAGTAGTCAGCGTTAACATCACTTCAGATACATCAACACCATCCGCATCAATACGCGCAGGATTTAACGCCATTGTTCCACGAGGAAGTGAGCTGTAGTATTCGACTTTTACAGGTTTATCCTCTCCCATCAAGACGCCATCAATCTTATAGGCAAAAAGATCCTCTCCTATCTCTGTTGTCGCCCCCACAGCAAAACGGTGTTCCCCATAACTATTAACGCCCAAGAATTTTACACTACCGATCACCTCTGGTTTTAAAGAGTAAAGTTCTATTTCTCCGGGATACTCTCTAAAACGGTAACCACTTTTATAAAAAGGGATCACTCTTAACTCTAGAGTGCTTGCCCCATTAGCTTCAACGGGCTGAGAGCTAGCTCTCCATAAATAAGTGCCACTTCCGAGATCATCGAAGGTTCCGACCTTATAGGTAATTTTCTCTCCTAACTCTTTTTTTATAGTATCCGAATAAGTCTTATCTCTGTAAGTAAGATAAAACGCACTATCTTCTCCCGGATATTCTGAAACAATCGTTGTGGTGTAGACCCCATTAGCATAATTCCATCTATTAGTCGTTCCCTTGCTAAGCCCCTCTAACCAAACATCAAATAAGTTATCAGCGAGCAAGTTTCCTTCATCATCCTTAAAAGTGACGTTGACCGTTAAGGCATCTTTATAATCTGCAAGTATCGTTTTATCAGCTCTGTCAAATGTTACTTCTGGTGTATAAACAATCGGCTTACCATAACGAACAACAACAGGCGTAGACCAGGAGCTCCCTCCTTTTTCTAAATTTAGATAGAGCGTATCCTTTCCTTCAACATCCTTCTTAGAAGTTAGTATCCCCTGATAACGCCCTCCCCCCATAGGCGTCAATAAAGTATCATCCATTGCACCATACTTAAGACCACTAACCCAGACAGACATCGGATTCCCTTCAATATCTGCACCGTAACTATCTTTCAATTGAATAGTAATAATCGTACTATCTTTACCATCGGCTTTTAACCAATCTTTCTCTACGCTTATCGTACTGTTTGAAGGATTCGCTCCCCCATAATTAACATAAGTAAACGCCTGTTCTGCCGTCTTCACCCCTTTTAGATAGACAGACAACGTCTCATTACCCACTTTGTCTGTTGGTGCATAGACATAACCTCTGTAAGTTTCATTATTATAACGACTAATCGTATGACGCCCTAAAGTTAGCTCCGAGAACGTAACCTCCCCTTCATTCGGTGCAATTGCCAAATTGCCATACTTATCATAAAAGTAAATATGGATATAACTGTAGTTATTCACTTTTATTTCAGCATTATAATTCCCATCAAATACAATCTTCGTCTCTTCAGGGGCCGCAGGTCCTGCAATATAATTGAATGTAACGCCCGGTTTCACCTCGTTAAATCCCGCAACCTTAAAGCCAATCGTATCATTCCCGGATTTACGAGATGTGATAATGCCTTCATATACTCCCGCTTCTATTTTTCGCATTGGAGAAACTATTTCCCCATTATTGACGCCCGTTAAAGATACCTCTCCTAAATCTGCAATCATATTTCGAGAATTATCATTTAATCTCACTCGAACCAGGACTTTCATTTCATTATCAGCCACAATTCGAGTAATTTCGCTATCATCCTCTAAGGAGTGGAAACTAATAGTCGAATAATAGATAGACAGCTGTTTTGGTAAAAAGGTGATATTCACCTCACCCTTAGAAATTTCCTCATCACCTACGAATACAGGAAGATTCTCAGTTCCTGTTAAACTACGCGCATAGATATCAAAATAGTAGAGCCCATCTGTAAGATAAGAGGAGTATGAACTCACATTTGTTGCAGCAAGTGCGCTTCTATCAATTGTGATCTTCCCAGCGCCATAATTGTAGTTAAGATCTCGTCCTTGGCTATCTCTTAATTGAACATAGAGCTTTACGTGATCATATCCATTGGCAACCAATGTCTCTGATTCTAAATAGGCGGTTGATTTTGTATAGTCTACGGCACCTGCAAGATATTTAATCGGCGCACGATTCTTCGCAACCACACCATTAACTTTAAACCCAATCTCCTCATTCCCTAAAGCGGTAGATCTAATCTCCCCTTTATAGACGCCTTCCCCTTCTGAGGAGAGTTCTCCTACTAACTCACCGATTTTCAATCCATCTAGCTCAACATCAAAGGGCTTATCTAATAGAGAACCTGAATGATTCCGAGTAGTAATCGTGACCTCTACAAGCTCTTCACCATTCGCCTCGATCTCTTTTTTACTCAACACTATGGTCGAGCGGCCATAACTGATCTCACTATCATGCGCCGTCAAGCGTACCTGACTCTTATCGCCTTTTGCTACAACGCCATCTACGCTAAACCCAATATCAGCACTCCCTACAGATTCCATCGAGAGATTCGTCGTAAAGTAACCTGTAGATCGTCTTGTTAAAGAGATATTTCCTTGAACCGTCTCTTGTGCTCCTGTAAGCATCACTACCACGTCAGGAATATCAATCACCATTCCCGACTGATCACGCAACCAAACCTCTACTAATGCCGACTCTGTTGTATTTGCCGAAATATGCGTCGGTGAGATCTTGATCTCTGAATGGGGCAAAGAAAATTCGCCTACCAAATAATCTAGATAAGTAGATGTGCTAACACCATAATTCGCCATTCTAGCGGCATAGACACCATCAATTTTCAAATAAAATGTATCGCGCCCAACACTCTTAGCTCGAACCTTTGCTGAATAAGTCCCATCTTGATTATTAACGGTTGCTGAAAGCACTCCTTTTAATGGCGCTAAATGATTTCCTACAATCTCTACCTTTTGGGGTATTCCCGCCGTTAAAGGATTATGGTATTGATCTCGAAGTTGAACTGTTAATATCACCTCCGAGTCATCAATAGAGAGTTGATGATCACTTAAAGGGAGAAAACCAGAACGCTGGATATCTACTGTATCGGCAATAAAAGTTTGAATTTTTGGTACATTTTTTGCTACATCTCGATAGCTAAAATCTATACTATTCGCCCCTGATTTGGAAGAATACACCGTCGCAACATAACCGATATTTTCATAAAAACTCAATCTAGAGTAAGACCCGACCTTATCGCCATCGATCAGTAATTTTGGGGGATTAGAGCTATCATGATAAAGATTACCAAAAGTATCCTGAAGTTTGACAATCACTCGGCTACGAT
>JASLEF010000246.1 GCA_030151245.1 Ignatzschineria sp.
AGATGTGACACTAGTACGGAATGCAAAATTATCCTCACCCAATTTCGTTGATGTTACCTCAAAGGTATAAACTCCTCCTGATGGGTCTTCTCCGAGATAAGTATAGTCCCCTATTAGAGGTGATCCATCTTGATTGACCAATCTAAGACCTTTATACCCCGTCAATGGTGCACCAGAATCATAGAACATTGTCACTGTGATGATAGCTGTATCTACCCCATCAGCATCAATTTCCGGTCTATTGGTTTCGATCGTTGATGTTTTATCATCAAAAATCCCATCTCCCACAACATAAGAGACCACCGCAGGTTCAGCTAAACTTAAGATGCCATCTAATTTAAAGGTAATCTTATCTTGCGTATCTGCAACAGTTGAAGTAATCGTTGCAGTATAAGTTCCATCGTTATTATCAACAACTTGAGTTGGGGTTCCTTGTGGGCCATTACCATCATTAAAGTAAAGCTCAACAGTTCCTGCACTGTGACCTAATATATGACCAGAACTATCTCTTAACTTAACCGTTAAGATTGACGTATCTTTACCGTTAGCAACAATTTCCCTCTCACTCGCTTCAATAATAGAGTTATTAGGATCATAAGGTCCCGCAACATAAGTCACGTTTTTCGTTTTATCTTGACCGACTACTGGCATATTCCCAACACTAAATCCTACCGTGTCAGTTCCTGTCTCGTCAGAAGTAATGTAGCCAACATAGCGACCATCATCCTCAAACGTTAAGGCAGTTCTATCAATTTTACCAATGGTCACTCCATTGATATTAACGGCAGCTGGATTTCCAATAATAGGATTATGATGCGCATCTCTTAACTGAACAGTCACTTTAGCGCGCATTTTTCCATTCGCCAAAATCTCAACGGGATCAATATCAATTGTTGAATTACCTAAAATATAGTTTCCTGGCGTATAGCTTATGCTCGTACGTGGAGGCTCTGACCCAGGAGCAGCAGCACCATTTAGTAAGAAACCAACAGTATCACTTCCACGCGTCGTAGATACAATAACCCCTCTATAGAGCCCATCTTCGACATAAGTCATACCACCACCATTTTTAAACTCGCCGAGAAGCAGATCTGTTAATTCAATAGTGCCTTTATTATGAGGAACGATATTCCCCTTTTTATCTCGAAGTTGAACAGTAACAATAGACTCCATATCTCCATCAGCCCTAATATTATTAGGACTTGCGAGAATTGTACTTTCGCTAAGGTCAACATCTCCTGGTAAATATACTAGTTTCGCTGTAGATGCAGTACCACCAGCACCCATCCCAACACCTGCGAGTTCATAACCGATAATATCCTCGCCACTGGTTTTCGAAACGATAATACCTTTATATAATCCGTCTCCTTCATAACGCATAGCGGAGCGTAATGTACCGTTATTTAGTCCAACCAATGACGGAGCTTGGACATGAGAAGATTCTAAATTATTACCAAACTCATCTTTCAGCTGAATTGTTACCTCACTGAAATCCGTTTCATCTGCAATAATTTCCGTAGGATCAACCTTAATCTCACTTTCTTTAAGACTCACTGCTCCTGGAATATAAGTGATTCTAGCTAAACCACGATCACTTTGTCCTGCCTGTCCGCCTAATAAGAAATTTAGCTGATCAGATCCTGTTTTCTCGGATTTGATTAATAATACAAACTGACCATCTTCACCCAGAGGCTTGAACACACCATTTGCGTTAGAATCATCTAGCTTTCCTCGTTGTAAAGTCGAAGGATCTATAGTCAATACTTCCGACTTAAGATCCGTAACCAGATTGCCATTACTATCGACAAGCGTCACTATCACTCTCGCTGTTTGCTCATCATTAGCTACAATGATCGATGGCTTAACAATGATTGTTGATTTTTTGTAATCGACATCACCAGCTAAATAAGTCAAAGGCTCATTTCTTTTTCCTAAGCTACCATTAACGCTGAAACCAACGGTATCCTTTCCTGCTTTCGTAGAAGTAATTACTCCCGAATAAGTTCCATCACCATTGTTCACTAAAACATCATTTCGTAAATCTCCATGAGAGAGACCGACCAATACAACATCGTGCGCATCCGTAATTAAATTCTCATGCTCATCGAGCAAGGTAACGGTTACTCGAGCTGCATCTTGACCATTAGCGATAATATCCTTTCTATCTAGCTCAATTTTTGACGTTATCAGACTGAAACCACTCGCATTATATGTCAAAGTCGCGGTGCTTTTCGGTCCTGTTGCCTGCTTACCATTCAATGTAAAACCAATGACGTCTGCTCCACTTGTTTTAGAACTTAACTCTCCAGAGAAAGACCCACTCGTACCACCATCATAAGTTAATGTGATGTTGCCTTCTTGTGCGAGATTAACGCCAGTTAAGACAATGGTAATACCATCACCATTAACTAGTTGGTTACCTAAAGCATCCTTCACTTTAACGGTGACTCTTGCCTTTTCATCCCCTCCAACTGTAATGACGGGAGGTACAATACTGATTTCTGATTGAAGCTCTGAAGCTTCTCCTGCTAAGTATTCGACAGAGGCTTTCATACTACTAGGTACACGTAATACCTCGAATCCAAAAACATCTGTCCCTTTTGTATCTGAAGTGACGATAGCACTATAAGTACCATCTTCATTATCCTTCACGGGAGAAAGCTGTCCCAATGCCGTTCCTTCGATTTTGATAGTAACTGCATTTGAACCAATACTTTCTACTAGATCATTTTCAAACTGATCTTTTAAGGTAACCGTTACAACTGATTGTTCTTTACCATTTGCGGTAATCTTCTCAGGTTTAGCACTAATCGTTGATTTAGTAGCAACAGCTTGACCAGGCGTATATTTTACAGAAACATCATCTCGCCCAGCTTTTTGTCCATTAATACTAAAATCAAAGAAATCTTCCCCTGCTTTTCTAGATTTCACCGTAGCTGTAAAAGTTCCATTTTTATGATCAACAACTTCAGAAATATCACCTAATGGATCTGTGCCTTTGATAAAGATGCCAACAGATACTCCGGTAGCATCCGTAAGATTATTACCAAACTCATCTTTCAGCTGAACCGTTAAGGTAGAAACGGTACTGTTATTCGCAACTATCTCCGTTGGATTTGAAAAAAATTCAACATTTTTAACATCAACATCACCAGGGAGATAAGTAAGATTCTCACGCTTTCCTTCTGCACCAGAAGTTCCATTCACCGCAAATCCTATAGAGTCTTGCCCTGCAGTCTCTGAAACCACCGTCGCTTCGTAACGCCCATCTTCAATATAATGAAGGTCCGTCAGTACTTTACCAACATTAATACCTAATAACGTGATACTTCCGACAATTTCGTTATTTAAATTATTATTATTCGCATCTTTAAACTGAATAGAAACTGTTGCGATACCATCACTACCACCGCCTACTTTAATCTCTTTTGGAGAAACTACAATCGTAGATCTATTTAGATTCATAGGTCCTGGGGTATAAGCTAAAGACTTCTTGTCTGCTGCTTGACCAAACCCTTCAACGGTAAAGCTAATTTCCTTATCTTCACCCGCTTCTTTAGAAGTAATTGTCCCGCTATAAATACCATCATCTTGAAACTCTAACTGCAGACTTCCAGTATTTAACTGACCAATATTTAAGCCGGTCAGTTGAACAACCCCTCTATTTTCTCGAATCGGGTTTTCAAAGCTATCTCGTAATTGAACGGTAACGCTAGCACGTTCCTGCCCATTTGCAGTAATACTACTCGGACTGATTACAATAGTTGATGTTGTAGGACTTACCTCTCCTGCAATATAAGTGATCGTTTTTCTATCCGCACCATCTGCGGCACTTGCCTCATCAGCACCAAATTTAAACCCAAGTGTATCGCTTCCTATTTTTTCAGATATAACCTCAATTTTGTAAAGTCCTTTATCAATGTGCTTCATTTCTAGAAGTCCATCAGCAGTCTCTCCAACATTGAGACCTGTTAAGAATACAACTCCTGGTTGGCTACTGGGTTTGTTTTCTTCGGCATCTAAAAGTTGAACAGAAACAATAGCTTTATCGACTTTATCTGCAACAATCTGTGGACGGTCAATAGTAAGTTTAGACGTCCCTAAGTTCATACCACCTGTTTGGTAAGTTAAAGTTTCAGTATCATCTCCTTTACCTAACCCACTTATAGTAAAACCTATCGTCTCTTGATCAGCCTGAGTGGAAGTCATTTTTCCAACATAACGGCCTCTTTGATCATATTCGAAGATACCTGAAGCAGGCGTAAAATCCCCGATACTTCCATCTCTAACGAGTGTTACCCGATAAATTTCTTCGGGATCAACTACATCATTCCCAAACGCATCTTTCAGTTGAACGACTATTTCAGAGGAGTCTTTACCATTTGCTTCAATTACTAGAGGTCGTGCCGTAATCGTTGTCTCGACAAGACTGACTTCACCCGCAACATAACGAAGACTTTGCGGAGTAAATGTACTTTTACGTCCCTCTAATTTAAAACTAATGATATCTGCTTTATTGGCAACTTTAGATTTTATAGTCGCCGTGTAAGTTCCATCTTGATGGTCAACAACTTCACTTGGAATACCAAAAGGTTTACCCTCATCATTGAAGTCTAACTGAACAACACCTTTACTCTCTAACAAGTTATTGCCGTTCGCATCTTTCAATTGAATTGTGATAATTGCTTCGTCATCATTATCCGCAACAATCTCTTTCTTATTAATGGAGATTGTAGACTGTGTTAAGTCCTCTTTTCCTGGCAAGTAAGTGATTCCTGTAGAATCTTTTCCTTCTTTACCACTTAATTGGAATTTGATCGGCTCATCAGTTCCTGCCTGAATAGAGGTTACAGCAAGAATATAACGCCCTTCTGTTGCATAAGAAGCAACAACATTATCCCCCTGCTGAACGGCAAGCTTAAGACCAGAGATCGTCACTTCACCTCTGTTTTCCGTAATATCATTTCCTAAACTATCTTTTAACTGGACTGTAATAATAGATTCGTCAATACCATCTGCTATTATTTTTTCTTTAGAGACTGTTATTTCCGAATTTTCATCACTAAATTTTCCTGCGGTATAGGTCACGGAATCATAACGATCCGAATCTTTACCATTGACTTTGAAACCAAATTTCTCATGACCTGTTTTCTCTGACACAAGGATTGCGGTAAATGTCCCATCCTCATTATCAGTCACATTAGAAAGAGTTCCGATTGCTTCTGAGTTTTGCGTAAAAATCTCAACAACATAAGGATTTCCATCAAGATCTTTACCATTTTCAAGCTGATTATCTTTACTATCAAAAAGCGTCACTGTAACGATGGCTTCTGCATCACCATCAGCAACAAGATCCTGGGGAGTGATCTCAATTATAGAGTTATTTTCACTGACCTTACCCGCTCTATAAGTGATTGGTTTAGAGTCATTGTTCTCTTCCCCATTCACACTAAATACTACCTCGTCACTACCTGACTTTTCAGAGGTTATAATCGCAGTAAAACTCCCATCATCTTCATCCTCAGTCGCCGAGATTTTACCGATCGCACCATTGACATCTACAAAGTGAATAAGCACTTCAATCCGATTTCCTGTCTCTGGATCTATAGATGAAGTTAATCTATTTCCCTCACTGTCGTATAACACAACCGTTGCAAGAGCACTCTTTACTCCATCTGCAATAATCTCAGAAGGTTCAACATTTAATTCTGATTGACTAGCACTCGCTGACCCTGCGATATAGGTTATTAAAACACTGCGATCCCCATCTTCACCATTGACGGTGTAACTAATAGACTCATCCTCAGCAGCTTCCTTCGAAGTCACTCCAATAGTGTATGTTCCGTCATTATGGTCAACAACATCCCCATCGAACTTTCCAACAGCATTCGTAGAATCTGTAAAGAATACCTTCACATCATCTCCACCTACCGTTAAATTCTCACCATCAACATCTTTTACTTGAACCGTAATAATAGCCTTATCTGTACCATTGGCTACAATTGTAGATTTATCAATTTCAATAGACGATTTCTGCCCTGAAGGTACAACTGCACTATTACTGATTGTACAAACAATATCATCTCCATTATTAAGAGTGATATCAAAACTCTTACCTGAACCTTGAGGTAAAGATGTTCCACTACTTGAGTTGTTATTAGTACAACTCATTACGGCATCATATCGCCCTAATCTTGATGTATCTCCATCTGCCATTCTTTCAGATAAGTTATATGTTTTACCATCTTCTAAAATAAGGCTTGATGTGGAAATACTCATACTTCCGCCAGTAGATACTACTGACTCAATAACATTAGATCCTTCTTTAATCTCTATTGCGAATTGGTCATTCGCTTCGAAACGATTAATAATTTCTTTTTTGAAAGTTAAACGAGGTCCTAATGCATTCGTTAATTTACATGAAATCTGGGCTCCCCCCACAATTTCATTTGCAGGAATCGTCACAGTCCCTTCAGGTGTATAACTTACAGAGGAAATATCTCTTCCTCCTACCTCACAAGATGCTCCTACTAAACTCCAGTTAGTATTAGGTGCTATCTGAGTGATCACTACTTCTCGGTTTAACTCATCAAAAACGTGTTGTGCACCATCTGAGAAATACTGATCTTCTTGAGTAATATTGATCTTAGAGCTTGCTACAGAAGGATGCTCACTGGCAATATTTGAAAACTGGTACTCAAATTCTCCCGTTCCACCGTATGCCTGTGCAGAAATAGAGAGATCGCCTGGCACAAAGAAGAGGCGATAATCTTCAACTTCCCCATCAATGATCTTACTCCCTGAACTTGATTCAGTAGCATTTAAACCATCATGAGAACTAACTCTAAATCTTGCATAAGAAGTTGTAGGCTGCTTTACAGATCCCACAGGTACTCGATAATCTTTAGTGATATAACCTGCACCATCAGGCTGCTCGTCTGAAATAATTTTATGAGAATCTTTAAATGAACGATTCGCACCATTTTCATCCCAATCTAACCAACCACTTAAGAAAGACTTATCTGCAAACTTTCCTTGCACTGAAACTCGGAAAGTATATCTCTCACCTGAGACTAAAACAGCATCTTGAAGTGGTCTAAAATCATTTGAACCATAATTAGCAATTTCAACACCATCATGCGTAGCGATTAAATCTGCCGCCTCTGATGGTAGATTTCCTGATTGAACAGAGACTTTATCTCCTAAATGGACAACATTTAACTTCGTTTCAGTAACAACATCCCCAGTAATTCCTAACGCTAAATGCGCAGGACCTTGAGCGGTATTATAACTTGAAGGCGCATCTGCATAGTTTGACGCACTAGAAAAAACCATCTCAACAGATGGGACGGCTTTATCTGTATTGACCACTACCTTGGAATATGACGCCCACTCACTCGGTGATCCTTGTTTCGCGGGTGCATCTGTTAACCTACTTGGACATAATCTTGGGCTTGTACTTTCATCAACGCTACCAGTCTGATTATCATAACAATAGTTCGTAACACTATAAGAACCTACACTTGAACCATTAGCCCATGTTCTTCTTGCTACTTGCCCATCAATAACGGGATTCACGGCTCTAATATAATAAGTTCCACTAGTTTGGTCTAATACAAACGAAAAACTTCCAGCACCACCACTAGAAACTGTAGACTTATAAACAGGTCTACCACCCTGCTCTTTCCAGATTTCTAGATCAACTCCACCAACACCAGAAACCGACAAATCCCCTGGCCCGGCCCCTGTTCCTGTAGCATCTTGATAAATCTTCCCTTCAATAACCGGGGCTGTTTGACAACTAGCTAAGTCTAAAATTGGAATTGGTACAGTTCTATCTCTCCCCCAGTCAGGATCATAGACCTTTCCATTCACTTGCCCTACTTTCTCAAATGTTTGCTCCAATAAGTTCATGGCATACAACGTCCCATTACCCTGCCCTGCATAGAGCTTGCCATTAAGGAAAGCCATTCCATAAATAGCATGAGACGGTACCGATATCTTATCTTCAAATTCAAAAACTTTATTATAAGTCCAAGTATCTGGATCATTACTTGCACCCACATTGAAACGCAAAATAAGCTTTCGATTCCACGAACCGGCTCCTATCGCCAACACATAAGCATTACCATTCGCATCTATCGCCAGGTCTGCAGAGATATTAAAATCTTGATCCACTCTATCCTCTGGCGTCTCTGGGGGGATTGCTTTTCGGTTCATCGCTAAAACCCCTCTAGTCTCACCAGAAGGGTCAAATTTTTGGATGGACCAATAATTCTCAGCAGTC
>JASLEF010000221.1 GCA_030151245.1 Ignatzschineria sp.
TAAGATCGTCCGGAGTCGATTGCCAGCCGATTTTTGTAAACCATCTCCCATATATTTAATAGCGAAAAGAAATAAACCTAACCCACCTAAAAACTGGAAGATAACTTGCTGCCAATCCATGCATTACCTCGAAATGAGTACTAAACACAATAATTACTTCACGCTATTCTAATCTATTTCGTATAAATTTTTGTGACTATCTTTCATTTCTTCTCAAGATTTACGAGAGGATTAGATGGAAGTCAATATTTGGAGGAATCAATCAGGCCCCTTCTGCACAAAATAGATCAAAGTCATTTCATAAATATCCCAACATCCCAAAGCACTCATTATAATTATACCGCACATTAATTCTCTCTATCTTAAGCAGATTCAATCTACGGTAGCCAGTGAGAGATTTCTTACTTCATTCCACTATCACCAAGGAACTCTCTTTTGCCAATCCGCTTCATAGCCTTCGCATGCTTTTGCGACTTTGAGATAATCACTATAGCCTTCTGCGATTAAAATGGGGGGAACCTTCTCAAGATCTATCGCATCTTCCGACCATAAAAGAGATCTCTGGTAACAAAGTCCGATTAAAGCTGCGGGGAGATTCTCTTCAGGAATTTCATTTCCACTAAAGCGGATAATTATATGACAATCCAGCGCTTCAAAATACTTACTATAGTAATCAAAGAAATTCCCCTCTTCACAAATGCCTCTTACATAGCCTAATTTCTGCATTATATTACGCAACGTAAAGGTCTCTGTCATCCATCCTTTGCGATCAAGTATTTCATCATTATAGATCACCTTCACCGCTGGAGTCGTATGATCTAATTGCGGGAATAGTGCTTTAATCTTATGCTCCTTAAGGTGTTTTTTCCAAGCTACAAGAGAGTTTTCATCCAATAATACGCCATGAGCTAACGAAATATGACTACACGCCATTAACGTCACTTCTTCACCTTCAACGTCCAGTAATACGCCGTCTACTGGTCTAAATAATGTGATTATTTTCCCATCTTCTTGGGTATTGACCCAAATAAGCCGGGAAATTAAATGACGCATAATAGGATGTTCATAATAATAGCGCTTCCACTCATCAACGCGCCATGAGCGCTGGGCACACATAGACTCGAAGAGCCTTCTGGATTGAAAAGTAACAACTTGCTTTAAAGCCTTTTTATTATCACTAAAATACTTTCTACTCTCTTTTACTAGGGCTGCATCTTCCGTTTTTCTACCAACCGGGAGCGCTTTGATCTCCTCATTTTCAGATGTGTAGAGAGAAACAGTCAATCTCGCATTAAGTTTTGCAGTAAATGACCGTTCCCCATAACTTAGCGACATCACTCCTGCATCATTTAAACCTGCTGTAGGGATCGTCTTATCCGCCAATTCATCATGCCCCCAACCATTACGCTGGGCAATTTTAGTCACTAAGCTTTGCGCTAACTCTTGCACTAATGAGATCCGATGATGCCGAGCGATGGAGAGAATGAACTGAACCATCAAAGGATCATTACTTTGAGAAAATGCCTCTATTAGCGCCATAATTTGGGCCCGCCGAGAAGGATGCTCTCTCATAAACTGCTTAACTATCGAAATAGCCGCAGAAGGATTCATTGCATAAACAAAAGCTAGCATTCCTTTATCTTTAATCGCTGAGCCAAGGTACTTTGCTTGCTCTTCTCTCTGAATCTCAGATATCACGCCCTCTAATGTAGCATCCCGATAAGCAGCTGACCACGCTTCATCAGGATAACTATTGGCCATAGCATGGTATTGTAATAGTCGCTTAGGAGCCTCTTTCTGGGCAATTTTTAGGGCATCCTCTATTGTCGGAGAAATCGTATCCTGCTCGATAAAACATTGTAATAATATCGCCCCAAGCTGTTGTTGGCTTTTATCATCAAGACGCGAGAGATAACGCTGAAACAGGGCATTTCCCCCTGGTGTATTAAGTTTTACGGCGAGTATTAGCCAGTAATAGATAATATCCTCTGCCACCACTTCCCCGTCACGCCAATAGCAGCGCGGTAAAACATCCCTAGAAAACCAAGAAAAACTCACCGGTAAAGTTCCAGCCAGCCCTTTTTTAGCCTCTTCTAATAAAAACTCGGGGGTCAAATAATATGAAATATCTTCCCCAAAGGATTCTAAAGCCGTTAAAATAGTTGCGCGTACAACCGCTTGTTTTTCTCGCTTTAAACGCTGATAGAGTGCGCTAATAGACTCAGTAGATTTCAACCGAATGAGCCACTCAACCGCTGAGCGCCGAAGCGTCTGCTTCCCTGAATCCAGTGCTTCCTCAATTCGCAAATGAATCTTTGGAACTCGGCTTAATATCTCCTGTGCTAATAATCGGTTATGACCACTTTCAGCTAATGCTAACATCAAAAGATGGGGTAATAAAACCTGCGGTATCGTCGGCATTAAATGAATCACCGCTAATGTTTGCTGGGAAGTGAATAATCCCTGCCCGAACTTTTCTTGAGAGGGAATCTGACCAAGCCCTTCTCGAATAAAATCAAAATGGGTGATAAAAAAAGGCCAGACATTGTCTCCCTTTACTACACGCGCTAATGAACTCCAAACAGAGTTACTCAGATATTCTTCAGCGATTAATCTCTCCGGTGCTGCATTAATTTGACTCGCTTTAATCTCATGTTCAATTTGTCGTAAATCCTTATTCAAACAGAGCTCAGGATAGGGGAAAATCGAGGCAATATATTCAGTCTTTAACAGCGCAAATCGTTTGATACGCAGTGCATGAAAATAACTAAAATTTGTTAAATTAAAAATCCTTTTCTGATAGAAAAAGAGCGATAAAATCTCTCTAATATGTGCTTCTCCGATTTTCTCATAGAGACTCACAATAGTAGGATCTTGGATCTCTCTCTCTCCATTCAGGAAATACCCTATTTCTAGTACATCATCATCCGTTAATTGAGCGATCTGTAATAGGCTTTGATGTTGCCCCTGGCACCACTGAAGATAGCTGTGATGATCTCCCTCTTGGCGCTTCTGCTCTAGCTCTATCTTCTCTTTTATGGTTGTGAGTAGTATCTCGAGATTAGTCTTAAAAAGTGATTTTAATTCCGATAATGAAATAGGCGCGATCTCTGCCGGTGTAAAAACAGGAACTTCTAATTGATAATCTTGATGGTTTTCAGCGACATTATGCACATAAATGAGAGTCGCTAAGGAGGTTTCAATCTGCTTTCGAATAGCTTTCCCTCGCTCACTCTCTAATGCTTGCTCTAAATAGGGTTTTGCGCCCGGATAAATCCCCATTAATTCAGCGGCAACCTTTCTTTCAGGTGCGTCTCCCTCTATTAAGAAGCTATTTAATCTCTCGACAATATACGCATCATCAAGTGTTGATAAAAGGGGATTAATACGCTTCCTTAATTCACTACCGCCCACCACACAAAGAGAAATTAAATAATCTTGAAACTTTGGCAACAATGCAGGAATCGCTTCTATAACGATGACTTGCCTAAAATAAACATGAACATCTTTATGGCGTTTAAATTGCTCGAGTAGCATATCCTGATGCTCTAAGAGGATCGTTTCAAATCCGACTGTTTTTGTAAGATAGAAATAAACCTCATAAAAATTTACACCAGCCGCTTGCGTTTTAGGATCTATTAAAAGATCAAATACTAAAGCACGCTCTAAATGAACCTCTTCGAGTAAATCTGCAAGACTTTCAAGCGTAATTTTTTTTCGGTTTTCTTGAAAATCTACCGTTTCAAACCTCTGATATTTTTCTGCTGCATGTTGAATCAAGCTTACTAGCCATTGAGGAACCTCACTTACTCTTTCGGATAGCTCGGTAGAATATTCTGGCAATACACTCAACACCTTACCGAATCGAATCAGCTCTGCCATCGTTAAAAAATCTGTCCATTGCTTAAAGATCTGTTCTCGAGCAGTAAAACTACGGCGCAAAATATTTTCAAGCAATTGTTTCTCAAAATGTTGCTGTGCTAACTCAGGGCACTCGCCGTATAATCTTACTGTTCGTAATGAGATAGGAAATTTTTCAGGAGGTGTTAATCTTAAAGTATCTAACAATTCTCTATATTTTAAAGGATCTAACTCATCCCCCTTTAAAATATAGTCACAGATCCTTGCTGGCAGATCTTCATCATAAAATGCATAGATGAAAAAAACATCCCGCATAACTTGTGCTTTTTCGGAAAGTTTTTTCTCAAAAAAAGTATGCTTATAATAACGACTCTCTAATATAGCGATGCGCTTTTCCATCTCTCTTCTTCTCTCAATGATAGGTTGTCACTTAAAAGCGATCACTCGGGAATCGATTTAAATAGACCTTGTCCTTAAAAAATATAATTAAATGGCGCCCTGTTTGCAGATAAGCTTCAGCCTCTTCACTGTTAAGATCCCTCGCCATAAAGCTATAGCGTACTAATGCTTTCTCAAAAG
>JASLEF010000237.1 GCA_030151245.1 Ignatzschineria sp.
TCTCTAGGTTCAAATCTTAAAATCCCGATGAGCACTGATGAGATCAATGCTTTCATCGGGATTTTAGGAGATTTGAAACGTTTTACGCTTCCATGATTCTAAGCAGAAGCTTCTGCGGATCTCTATTATAATGCCGCTTCATTGTTAGCGATTTTTTTCGCCTTAACGATGAGGCGATCTTTGACACGATTATAGATAAATGCCATCACAAAAAGCGCCGCTTGTGATAAGACAATACAGGGTCCTGTTTCTGCATCAATATGAAAGCTGACAAGAACGCCCACGAATGAGGAGAGCACGGAAGAAGCAACTGCTATGATCATCATAATGGGAAAACGCTTGGTGAGTAAAAAGCCAATAATACCGGGTGCCACTAACATCGCAATGACGAGAATCACGCCGACAGCTTGTAAGGAGGCCACAATACTTAAAGCGAGAAGAATGAGTAATGTGTAATGTAAAAATTTGACCGGTAATCCAATGACTTGCGCTTGTACAGGATCAAAGCTGTAGAGCATAAAGTCTTTGCGTTTGATCAAAATGATGAGTAGCGTAATACCTGAGATAATAATAATTTGCCACAATTCATGCGGAAGAATTCCTAAAATATTCCCAAAAAGGACATGGGTGAGATGCTGATCCGTTTTGACAAAAGAGAAGAGAAATAGTCCGAGTGCAAATAATCCTGAAAAGATAATACCTAAGACGGCATCTTCTTTGACGCGACTGTGAGATTTAATATATCCCGTGGCAACGGCGCAAAATAGTCCTGATGCAAATGCTCCGACAACGAGCGGAATGCCAAAGATAAAAGCGCCCACAATTCCTGGTAAAACAGCATGCGAAATCGCATCTCCCATTAATGCCCAACCTTTTAAGATGAGATAGCAAGAGAGAACGGCACAGACAATCCCGGCAATAATCGCCCCTAACATGGCTTGCTGCATAAAGGGATATTGCAGGGGTGTCATAATCCATGCTTCAATCATGATGCGACCTCCTCATTATTTTGATGAGCTAATCGATGGGCTTTTGCTGCTCTTATTTTGGCAAGGTGACCATGTTTTGGGGCAAAAAGAAAGGCAATTATAAAGAGTGCGCTTTGTAACACCACGATTAAACTTCCGGTCGATCCGCCGGGTAAAAAGAAGCTGACATAAGCGCCTATAAAGCTTGTTAATGCACCAATTGCCACGGAAAGACTCAACATCACGCCAAAGCGATCTGTTAATAGATAAGCCGTAGCGCCAGGGGTAATCACCATCGCAATCACTAAGATCGCTCCGACAGTTTGTAATGCTGCGACAGTGCATGCACTCAGTAAGACAAAAAAGAGAATTTTAAGACGATTGACCGGCATACCAATGGTGGCTGCTTGAACTTCATCAAAAAAGAGTAGCATGAGATCTTTCCAGTAAAAGAGCAGAATCACAAGAGAGATCACAGTAATAATGGTTGCCTGCAGAGCATCACTATCGGATATCCCTAAAACATTCCCAAAGATAATAGAATTGATGCTAATCGGTGTTGGATTGAGAGAGATAATCAGTAATCCCGCAGCAAAGAAGCTACTAAACACTAAGCCGATAATGGCATCTTCTTTTAGCTTGGTAAAATGCTTGACTAAGCCCATGGCAAGAGCGGCTAGAATTCCTGTAAAAAAGGCACCAATCGCATAGGGTAAACTCAGCGCATAAGCACCAGCAACACCAGGAACAACGGAGTGTGATAACGCATCGCCCATTAAAGACCAACCTTTTAAGACAAGGTAGGTCGAGAGAAACGCGCAGACCGCTCCGACCAGCAGACACATGATAATGGCTTTGACCATATATTCATATTGAAAGGGTTCTAAGAGGGCTTCCATTAAGCTTTTCCTCCCTGTTTTTGACAGCAATCTTTATCGTAACAGACTTTATTTCGTGTTTTCTTGAGGTTTTGCGCTTGATCATCGCCATAGAAGACGGCAGGACGCTCATCATCAGTAAGAACCGTCACTTTACGAGGGTCATCATCATCGTGTAGATGATCGCCTTTTAACGAAATTTCTCGTAGAACGCCGCCAAATGTTCGCGTTAGATTCTCCTGAGTATAGGTTGTCTCGGTAGGACCTTGGGCAAGAACTGTCTGATTAAGTAGGATGACTTGATCGCAAAACTCAGGAATAGATCCTAAGTTATGAGTGGAAACTAACATCAAGTAGCCTTCATCACGAAGGGAGATGAGAAGCTCAATAATGCTATCTTCCGTCTTTAAGTCTACGCCGGTAAATGGCTCATCGAGGAGTAAGATCTTACTCTCTTGTGCCAATGCTCTGGCTAAGAATACTCGCTTTTTCTGACCGCCAGAGAGCTCGCCGATCTGTCTTTTACGAAAATTGGTTAAATCAACTCGAGCTAAGGCATCATCCACCATTTCATGATCTTTTTTAGAAGGAATACGCAAGAAACCCATTTTGCCGTAACGTCCCATCATCACAACATCTTCCACAAGAACAGGGAAGTTCCAATCGACCTCTTCTGTCTGTGGCACATACGCAATTTTGTTGGCTTTAAGGGCTGTTTTAATAGCAGTATCGGCGATGGTAATTTTGCCCTTCGTGGGATTGACTAAGCCCATAATGGATTTAAAGAGTGTGGACTTACCACTGCCATTAACCCCAACTAGCCCACAAATCGTGCCAGCATCTAAGCGAAAGTTTACATCAAAAATTGCTCGGTGACCGTTATTGTAAGTCACCGAGACGTTGTCTACATAGATACTCATTGTAATTCAAATCCTTCAACGATCGTTTGAACGGTTGTTTCTAAAAGTTTAATGTAGGTTGGAACAGGCCCTTCTAATTCTGAAAGAGAATCGACATAAAGTACGCCACCATATTTCGCACCGGTCTCTTTTGCCACTTGTTTTGCTGGCTTATCAGAGATGGTACTTTCACTAAAGAGAACGGGAAGATTATATTGACGAATGGTATCAATGAGACGTTTTACCTGTTGTGGTGATCCTTCTTCATCAGCGTTAATCGGCCAGAGGTAAGCTTCTTTCAGGTTATAGTCTGCTGCAAGATAGCCAAATGCGCCTTCGCTTGTGACTAACCAACGTTTCTCTTCTGGAATTTGGTCAAGTTTGGCTCGAAGAGGTGCATCGAGTGCTTGAATCTCTTTGGCATAACGCGCGGCATTGGCATTATAGACTTCTGCATTTTCAGGATCATGTTCGACAAATGCTTTACGGATATTTTCGATATAAACAAGCGCATTATTAGGGCTCATCCATGCATGGGGATTAGGAAGTCCTTCATACTCCCCTTCATAAATTGATAGGGGCGTTATTCCTTCCGTCACGACCACAGAGGGAACGTCACGAATACTCTGGAAGAAACGCTCAAACCAACGTTCGAGATTTAATCCGTTCCATAAAATTAGCTCCGCATCTTGTGCTTTGACGATATCTTTAGGGGTGGGCTGATAATCATGAATCTCTGCACCAGGCTTTGTGATTGACTCAACAATCGCGGCATCTCCCCCCACATTTTGCGCTATATCTTGAATAATAGTGAAGGTTGTGATAACTTTTAAAGGTTCTTTGGCAAAAGTCACTCCACATGCCGCAACAAGAGCGATTCCTAATAGAGCACTTCTCGCTCGAACTTTCATAACACTTAAAATATTTTTTTCCATGATTGATAAGCCTCCTGCAGCTTTTATCGATAACCATTCTCATTTGTAAATCATTAGCATTAAATTTAACGCACTCACTTTCAGAAGTCAAACTTTTCATTCAAAAATAGAAGTCTGAAAAGGCTCTATTTGCAATCGTAATGGCGAATTTAAGATGTTTTATGGGGAAATGTTTCCGTAGCTTTTAATCACCGAGGCTCGCTATCTACCTTGATTCGTTCTACTTTTTTCTAAATTTTTTTT
>JASLEF010000007.1 GCA_030151245.1 Ignatzschineria sp.
CCTGATTGTCCGACAAAAATTGATGTTTTTCCGGTGAGAAGATGATTTAATTCTGTAATAGAATCGGGATCATATGTTGAAGTATAATGAACTTTTAATCCTAGTTTTTGATAGTCTTGTAAAAAGGCGAGTTCTTTAGAATCTGTGATCTCATCTTTTTTGTTGACGATAAAGGCGACATCAATCTCAAAATAATGCGCTGCAATAAGATAGCGATCAATGAGAGAAGGGCTAGGCTCAGGTTTTGGGGCAATGACAATATAAAGCTTATCAATATTAGCCGCTAATATTTTTTCAGCTCCGCCGAAGGCAATGCGTGAAAAGTGATTATTTCGCGGCAAGCGAATAGTGACAACAGGCTCATTCTGCTCAAGAATATAATAGACATAATCACCACAAACTATGGCACCTAAGCTTTGGCGCACTGCAGCTTTATGAAGATTCAGATCTTGATCCTCTAGTGTGACATGTTGACCATGTTGGGAAATAACTCGTCCTGAAAGGGCACCCTCTATCTCTTCGTTAGAGAGGATTTGCTCGCGGCGCTCTTCCATAAGGCGCTTTTGTTGGTTTGTTAAGCGTCGGCTCATAAATTTAATTAACGCTCAAGATGTGGAAGTTTGTTGGGAACGCCATCCCACTTTTCCGCTTCTGGTAAGGGGTCTTTTTGTTCTGTAAGAACAGGCCATTGACGAGAAAGCTCTGCATTGAGCTCAAGAAAGACCATTTGATCTTCACTTAGATCATCATCTGCAAGAATTGCACCTGCTGGACATTCAGGTTCGCATAAGGTGCAATCGATACATTCATCAGGATCAATAACCAGAAAATTAGGCCCCTCATGGAAACAATCAACAGGACAGACTTCTACACAGTCTGTGTATTTGCATAAAATGCAGTTATCAGTGACGACAAATGTCATAATTAACTTCTCCGTTTAAGATTGAATTCAATAGGGGCTATTTTACTTATTTTACGATCACGTTTGCAATACGGCGTTTACCCACTTGGATGATCACTTCATCACCTTGGTTTAGGGTTAAGCCTTTATCATCAATGCGTTCTTGATTAATTCGTACTGCACCTTCAGTAATCATTCTGAAAGCTTCTGAGTTTGAGCTTACTAAGCCTGCTTGGCGCATGGCATGAGCAATCCCAATGGCCCCATCTTCAGATTGAACGATCTTATCTTCGATATTCTCCGGAAGATTTCCTTTTTGGAAGCGTTCGATAAAGTTTCGCTGTGCTTGTTCCGCGGCTTCTTTATTATGGAAGCGAGTGATGATTTCATCGCAAAGCTCAAATTTTACATCACGAGGATTACGACCGGTGGCGACATCTTCACGAAGTTTTGCAATGTCACTATTTGAGCGGAAACTTAAGAGCTCAAAATAGTTCCACATTAAATCATCTGAAATCGACATAAGTTTGCCAAATTGATCATCTGGCGTATCGTCAACGCCCACATAGTTACCGAGTGATTTAGACATTTTGTTAACGCCATCTAAACCTACAAGTAGCGGCATAGTAATCGCACATTGCGGTTTGTTATTGCCGTAGGCGCGTTGAAGATCTCGACCCATTAAGAGGTTAAACTTCTGGTCTGTCCCTCCCAGCTCAACATCCGTTTGTAAATGTACAGAGTCATAACCTTGAAGAAGTGGGTAAATAAACTCATGAATCGCGATGGGTTGTTGTGATTTGTAGCGTTTTTCAAAATCATCACGTTCAAGCATTCTTGCAACAGTATGACGTGAAGCAAGTTGAATCATGCCGCTGGTTCCAAGCTCATTTAACCATTGCGAGTTGAAGACAACTTTTGTAAGATCGCGGTCTAATACTTTAAAGATCTGTTCTTCATAAGTCTTTGCATTGGCAAGAACTTGTTCGCGCGTTAAAGGTTTTCGCGTAACATCTTTTCCAGAAGGATCTCCAATCATTCCTGTGAAATCCCCAATCAGGAAGTTGACTTCATGACCAAGATCTTGGAAGTGGCGCATTTTGTTGATTACAACGGTATGTCCGAGATGTAAATCTGGAGCCGTAGGGTCAAAGCCTACTTTTATGCGGAGTTGACGGTTTTCTTTTAATTTCGCAGTTAAATCATCAACCGAAATAACTTCGTCAGTACCACGCTGAATAATCTCTAGACTCTCTTCAATGGTTGCCATATTTTTCTTATCCTAACTTTTTTTCAAAATGGATTTACACTCTCTAATAATGAGCTTTACTTCAAGAGTGCAGGTTGAAGTAAAGTATAGAGATCTCGAAATGATTTAATGATGCTCTGGGATCAATTGTACAAATAGTTTAGAGATCTCTATGAAATATTGTGGAGGTTCACCGATTTGGGTGAGTCCCCCTATATAATAATCATTAACTACTTAATAATTAAAGCGATATGAAGATGGTTCTGGAAAAATAATCTCCTGCTCTGGTTTTTCTTGAGGCTCAACAATCGTTTCTTCAGGAACGGCTTCTGGAACCGTAATTGTATTGGGATCCGGGGTTAAACGGACCTCTTTTTGAATAACGGTAACATCCGTATTACGACCGCGAGTTACTGGTGGAGCAACGAGTTTTGGTGCAGGCTCCTTCATAGAACTTTGCGCTGGTTTGGGGCGAGTCGTTGTTTCTATCGGTGGATATTGAGCAGAGTAGAGCTCTAATGCCGGCGCTGGTGTTGTTGTCAATCCTTGGCCTTTTGATGCTACTTTTTGTCCAATATTGATCGGAACGCCGCTCTGTTGTTGGACCGCAAGATTTACCATATCATAGTTGACGATATGGTCTGGGTAGGGTTTTAAGAATCTTTCGAGCTGTGCTAGAGCTTTCTCTTTTAAGCCTGCAACAGAGAGTTCATCTTCCTCGAGGGGGGGGTGAACCTCCATCAAAAGGTCATTGCCAAGAAAACCATATTTAACGGGTTCATTAAGGAATGTCACCATGGTGTTGGTGGGAACCATATCGTAAAGATGCTCAATATGCTGCGGGTAGAAGCGCATGCAACCATGAGTTACACGCATTCCAATACCTGTCTGCTCATTAGTTCCGTGGAGTAGATAGCTTGGAAGTGCAAGGCGAAGAACGCGTGTTCCTAATGGGTTTTCAGGGCCAGCAGGAACAACTTTCGGCAAAACACCACGCCCCATCTCCACGTGCTCTTTACGGATGCTCTCAGGGGGATACCAAGCAGGGTTTTCCTGTTTTCGCGTAATTGACCATGAGCCTAATGGTGTTTTCCAGTCCATTCGGCCCACTCCAACAGGGTAGACATAAATTTTATCAGTGCCTTTTAAAAAATAGTACGTTCGCATTTCTGGAATGTTAGAGACAATTCCTGAACGCTTTCCTTCCGGTAAAATGAATTGAGTGGGCAATACCAATGGGGTGGTATCGCTTAACATCCATGCATTAATGCCGGGGTTAGCCCATTTAAGTTCTTCATAGCCCATCTCATAGCGGATAGTTAAATCCACTAAAGACTCATGTCGCTGTGGGGTGACATACATGATTTCACCAATCACATCGTCGCCTTGTGCGGGTTGAGTGTACTCAACATGCTTTTGTGCATAAGCAGAAGAGATCAGCAAACTAACAGATAATAAGATGCGTTTAATTCTCATGAACTACTCTCTAAAGATACTGTTTAAGGTATTTAAAACATATGATGTTTTAACGAAATTACCCTTGTTGAAGTTTGTGGAATTTTTCCATTAAATCATCTTCACTTTCAACGTGATCTGGATTTTTTGGAATACACTCAACAGGGCAGACTTCCACACATTGTGGGGTATCAAAGTGACCAATACATTCAGTACACTTATTGGGGTCAATCACATAAATTTCAGGACCCATTGAGATCGCCTCGTTAGGGCACTCAGGTTCACATACATCACAGTTAATGCATTCATCAGTAATCATTAATGCCATTGTAATTTCTCCTAAAATGACAGAGATAGCGTTGAAAAGCTATCACAAATTAATTTTACGCCTTAATGGTAGGGAGTATGGGTTACTTTACCATTAAAGCTTTTCTGCTTTAAGAATAATAAAGGGGAAACAATACATTTCAGTAGTTTCCCCCTTGTATCATTATTCGCTTGTTATGGGGGACTAAAGATATTCAATCCCGCGCATATACGGTTTTAAAACTTCTGGTACACGGATTCGACCATCAGCTTCTTGATAGTTTTCAAGGACAGCAACTAATGTACGACCGACGGCAAGACCTGAACCATTCAGCGTGTGTAAGAGTTCTGGTTTACCTGTTTCAGAGTTTCTAAAGCGTGCTTTTAAGCGGCGAGCTTGGAAATCTTCACAGTTTGAACATGAAGAGATCTCACGATATTTTTGTTGACCTGGAAGCCAGACCTCTAAGTCATAAGTTTTTGCCGCTGAGAAGCCCATATCACCCGTGCAGAGCACGACGCGGCGGTAGGGGAGCTCAAGCTTTTCTAAAATGGTCTCAGCATGTGTAACTAAACGCTCAAGTGCTGCGTAGGAGTCTTCTGGTTTGGTAAAGTGAACGAGTTCAACTTTTTCAAATTGATGCTGGCGAATCATCCCACGAGTATCACGACCGTAGCTGCCAGCTTCGGATCTAAAGCAAGTGCTGTGTGCGACAAGTTGAGTCGGCATTTCCGAATCTTCTAAGATCATATCTTGCGCTAAATTAGATAGCGGTACTTCAGCGGTAGGGATGAGGTAGAAGTTACGCTCATCTTCAAGTTTGAAGAGATCTTCAGAGAATTTTGGTAATTGTGCAGTACCGTAAAGGCTTTTTTGATTGACAACGACAGGGACATTGACCTCGGTGTACCCATGCTCTTCTATATGAGTATCAAGCATGAATTGCGCTAAGGCTCGATGTAATTTTGCCATGTTCGATGTCAGTACGACAAAACGTGAGCCACTAATTTTTGCCGCAGCTTCAAAATCCATTCCGCGATTTTCGCCTAAAGCGACGTGATCTTTAGGTTCAAAGTCAAACGTTCTGGGGGTGCCCCAACGTTTAATTTCAACGTTATCATCTTCATCTTTTCCAACAGGTACTTCACTATTTGGAATGTTCGGCATATCAAGCAACATGGTATTGAGCTCATCACTGATCTCATTAAGTGTTGTTTCCGCAGCTGAGAGTTTGTCACCGAGACTTGCTACCGATGCTAAAATTTCAGATACATCTTCACCCTTTGCCTTCGCCATACCAATTTTTTTGGAGGTGGTGTTACGCTCATTTTGTAATTCCTGGACCGAGATCTGAATCTCGCGACGCTTCTCTTCAAGTTCATTGAAGCGAGCTGTATCCATTGTATAACCGCGTTTTGCAAGCGCATGAACGACATCATCTAAATTCTGTCTTAATAGGCGTGGATCAATCACTTGTATA
>JASLEF010000016.1 GCA_030151245.1 Ignatzschineria sp.
ATCAGCAAAAGAGGCTGAACTATTAAAAAGTTTCAAGAAATGCTCAATATCTAGATCATTTGATAAATTAGGATAACGAATAATGTGATCTATTTCGCTCCAGCCTTCCTCAAAAAGTGTTCGCATCTGAATCTCGACATAAACACGATCATCTTTATCGCCGGTTTCAATAATATAATGAATAGAACGATAACCAATATCATGAACTTTCTTCACAAATCGCTCATCCGATAGATAACTGGTATCATCACCGAGTCGATAAAAACAGGTGGGTGTTTCATAGAGATGGTATTTTTCACGAATATAATGATCAAGAATTAAAGCATCATCTTTGAAAAGATGTAGAACCCGAATTCCAATAAGATCTGTAATCACGGACGCATAGTTGTGAACTGAAATATTTTGATATTTCTCAGATTGCTGGAGTTGCTTTCTTAAAATTTTTGCCATTAAATGGGCAGAATCTTTAATTCGCCAGCGTACAGAATGCACATGCTGATTTAAAAGAAGCTTCGAGGAAATATGGGATGCGACAATGGAAAGTTCACGGTCTTGCGACTGATGATGATTCCCTATCTCTACCAATTCATCCCACTGAATTCGAGTGCGATCAAAAGTATCAATTGGCAAATGATAGGCCGTTAAAAATTCTTCAGGTGTCCACTTATTCATAACAACTCAACTTTAATTAATAAGGAACTTATTATTACAAATAAAATTAACAGTTACCTTATTTAAATAGCGCAATTACGACAACCTGTAAGGAATGTTAAATCAATCAATCACTTACTGATTTTTTATCAAGTAGATATAAAGATATCGTAGAATCTTTTTATTATTTTCCAATACCAAACAGGCTTAAACTAACGCTTTTATCTCTCTATGCTTATTAAATAAGCAACTAGATTCTCTTATTTAAATCCTAAAAAGACTTCATTCTCGTCATACTAAGAGACTGTGAAAAACAGTATTTTGGGGAATGTTAATTAACTCTTATAGGATCATAAAAAAATCCCCGTGAAAGGGGATTCTTCTACATAAGTTTAAAAGTGATTTGCTAGATTGGGAAATCACTTAATCATAACTTAATTAATTTTAGACTCAATAAATGCCCCCCCTAAGCAAATATCTCCATCATAAAAGACGATGGATTGCCCAGGAGTAATCGCGCGCTGAGGTTTCGTGAAATCAACACGAATACGATTATTTTCATCTAGCGTTACCTGACACTTCACATCTTTTTGACGATAACGGATTTTTGCGGTTAAACGAGGATTCACATCTGTCCAATCAATCGGATTGATCTCATGTAATTCTCGAGCAATTAAGCCGCTACCATAAAGTTCTTTCTGATCACCTTGAACGACAATGAGTTTGTTATTTTTGAGATCTTTATCTGCCACAAACCATGGTTCACCATTTGAATCTTTACGACCGCCAATTCCTAAGCCTTGTCGCTGTCCTATCGTATAAAAAGCTAATCCTTTATGCTGCGCGACCACTTCCCCATTTGGTAAGATCATATCTCCGGGTTCAGTTGGTAAGTATTGCATAATAAAATCTGTAAAATCACGCTCACCAATAAAGCAAATACCCGTAGAATCCTTCTTATCAAAGGTAATCAGCTTATTATCTAACGCTATTTGTCGCACTTCTGATTTTTCATAATCACCTATTGGGAATAAGGTATTAATCAACTGTTGCTGATTTAGAAGATATAAAAAATAGCTCTGATCCTTGTTATCATCAATACCTTTTAAAAGATATGCTTTTCCCTCCTCTCGCTTAACGCGGGTATAGTGCCCTGTGGCTAAATAGTCAGCCCCTAACTCCTCTGCATATTCTAAAAAAGCCTTAAACTTGATCTCTTTATTACAAAGCACATCAGGATTCGGTGTTAAACCGTCTTTTAATGTTTCTAAAAAATAATCAAATACGCGTTCTTTGTAATTTTTTGCAAAATTGACCTTATGTAGTGGAATTCCTAAAGTTTCACAAACAGCTTCCGCATCTTTAAGGTCATCTTCAGCAGTACAATATCCCTGATCGAACTCTTCCTCCCAGTTCTTCATAAAAACGCCGTGAACATCAGCGCCTCTCTCTTTTAAAAGAAACGCCGCAACTGAAGAGTCAACTCCGCCGCTCATACCCACTATTACGCGTTTGCCTTTAATATCTTCCATCTTTTATAACGTCCTTACGTTTCGTCAACTTTAATGACGACTCTGTCTTAAAGCTTTTAAAATATAAAAACCCCAAAACAATATCGATTATTATGAGGTTTTAAATTGAGGTTTTTTATAGAGATACTGACTAGGAGTATCGCCTATGCTATTTTTCATTGAAGATTACGACAATCATGGATTGATGATTCAATGAAAAATCTACGGATTCTTTTTACTTCTTCTGATTTTGAAGGTCTACAATATCTCTCAAGATCAATAATCCCTCTTCGAGAAGAAGATCCGTCTCCGTCTCTTTTAGTAGTTTTGTATATGAACCATCTTCATTACGAAATTCTTCTAATGTCAGTGGTTCGAAATCATATAGCACTCGCATCCGATTTTGTAAGTCAAGATTTTCCGCTTCTTCTTCTTTTAACTTCTCTTTTCGTGTTTGAAGATTTAAGCTTAACTCATTGATCTTCCAAAGATCCAATGTTTTATCTGCTTGACGTTGATGAATTTGATGTTTTTCATCCGTTTTAAATCGAGCCGAACTTTTTGCTTGTAGCTTATCAATCACTGACGGCGTAATAACAACTGAAGGGTCGTAGTCAGGCGCAGCTTCTATTGTATCCCAGGGCATGACATACATCTCTTTAGCTTCTCCGATTTCCGTTGGATCATAGCTACTTGGCAATGTCACATCTGGTACAACGCCTTTTTCCTGAGTTGTCTCACCATTGGCACGATAGAATTTTGCAATAGTGACCTTCGATTGTCCTGGTTTTGTGGATTTCGCTAAAATTCGACTTAAATCAATCATTGTTTGCACAGTGCCTTTTCCAAAGCTCGTTGATCCTGCAATAATTGCTCGACCTTGATCTTGCATACTTCCTGCGAATATTTCACTGGCTGAAGCACTTAAACGGTCAATAAGAACTACCATAGGCCCTGAATAGATAAGATCTTCTTTAACACTCCCCTGAGCATCTGTATTACCATCAAATCCACGTGTTTGAACCACTGTTTTATTGCTACCAATAAAGAGCGCTGAAAGATCTATCACTTCTGTTAATGATCCCCCACCATTACCTCGTAAATCAATCACTAAACCATCAATATCTTCTTTTTGTACTAGTGGTAAAAGTAACTTTTTAACATCTCGAGTTGTACTCTTAAAGTCTTCAACACCCTGCTTGCTGCCTTCAAAATCACTATAGAATGCAGGCAACGTAATAACCCCGAGCTTATACTCTTCCTCACTATTTTCAGAAGGAATCGTAAAGACTTCAGACTTTGCTTCTTGCTCTTCAAGCTTTACGGTATCACGGGTAATTTTAACGATTTTTTCAGCACCTTTACCTTTATTGCCAATCATTTGTAAACGAACTGTCGTCCCTTTTTCACCCCGAACCATTTCAACAACTTTATCTAAACGCATCCCGACGATATCGACAAACTCACCATCTTCACCTTGTGCGACGCCAATGATTTCATCACCAATTTGCACCTGGCCGGTTAAATCTGCAGGCCCGCCTGTGACCACTTCTACAATTTTTACAGAATCATCATCTTGACGTAAAACGGTACCAATTCCCTGAAGTGATAAGCTCATACTGATATTAAACTGCTCCATCTGTTTTGCAGAGTAATAACCAGAGTGAGGGTCAAAACCTAATGAAATTACATTCATCACTAAACTAAATAATTCACCCTCTTCCATATCATGAATTCGTTTACTACGGGTGTTATAACGTTTTTGAAGCTTCTCTTTTGCTTCAACTAAGGTGAGCTTTTCATCGGTCACCATTAGATTAATCAATTCATTTTGTAACCGATCTTTCCAAAGAGCCCGTAATTCCGCTTTATCTTTAGGATAAGCTTCATCTTTGCGTTGAATAATAATCTGCTTATCAACCTCAAAGTCAAAATCTTCTGCTAATAGATCTTCCACTAGTGCATATTGCTCATCCATTCGTTGAAGTAGTAATGCATACATCTCATAAGGAACTTCAAGTTTCGAGCGTTTCACAAAGTCATCAAATTTATAACGATAACGTTCAAAGCCATCAATATCTGATTGTATAAAAAATATTTTTTGGGGATCCAACGCCTTTAAATAGAGAGTATAGATTCGCTCTGATAAGACATCATCAATAGGTAAACGATCATAATGATACTGCGCTAAAATGGCAGAATGTGCAGAGTTAATTAACTGCTCATTATAACTAGGCGCAGCGATAACAGCGCTCTGTTGTGTCTCATTACTTGGCTTTGCAGCAATAGAAAAACCTCCCCAGATAAGCGAGGATGCAATTAATGCACTGCTGACTATTTTAGCAAACCGATTTTTTATAAACTTTTTCTCATTTAACATTGCGTTGTCTATATCCATTTTCTATTTGATTAGTACGCTATCACTAAATAACATAAAACACTTCTAAGTATAGCGGAATGAGCGACAATTACTTATTTTTTTTCTACGCCTTTAGGTATCTTTTTCCTTAAAGCTTTGTACAGCTGCTTTTTGAATGAATTACAACTTATTGTTCTAAGCTTTAAAACCTTCAAAATAATAAGCTAGAGTTTTCACTCTAGCTATCATATCGATAATCTAATTCTTTGTTAATAAAAACATTATCTAATTTTTAACATTTATTATTTTGTATGATACTGATTAGTATTGATTATGAATAATGCCTTGCTTCAAAATCTTTCATAAAGTTAGTTAATGCAATCACCCCTTCAATAGGCATTGCATTGTAAATACTAGCACGCATCCCACCAACACTACGATGCCCTTTTAAGTTAATCAATTTGTGTTCTTCCGCTTCTTTTAAGAAGAGTGAATCTAACGTAGGGTCTGCTAGAGTGAAAGGAATTGTCATGTTAGAGCGGGCATCAACATGAACAGGGTTACGATAAAGGCGACTATTATCAATGGTGTTATAGAGCATAAAAGCTTTTTTATGATTAAGCTTTTCCATCTCTTCAAGCCCCCCTTTCTCTTTCAGCTCTTTCAGCACAAGACTCATCAAATAAATAGCAAAAGTCGGCGGCGTATTAAGCATTGAATCATTTTCTGCTTGAAGCGTATAGTTAAGAGCATCAGGTACAAACTTAGACGCCTTACCTAAAAGGTCTTCACGTATAATGACAACTGTTAAACCTGCTGGCCCAATATTTTTTTGGGCGCCGGCATAGATGAGACCATATTGACTCACATCGATTCTTCTAGAAAGAATATTTGAGCTCATATCTGCGACAACAGGAATGGGGCAATTTTTAATATCATAAAAAAACTCAACCCCATTAATTGTCTCATTTGAGCAGAGATGCAAATAAGCACTATTGGGATCTACATTAATCGCATTTTTATCAGGGACATTGACGTAGCCCTCCTCTTTACCACTATAAAGAATATTAGATAGTGCGTAACGACTTCCTTCAATTGCGGATTTTTTTGACCAAACGCCTGTTTCAAGATAATCAACAGTTGTTTTCCCGTCTCCCATGCGATCCCCAAGAAGATTCATAGGAATCAAACCAAACTGCGCTAATCCGCCGCCTTGTAAAAACAAGACTTTGTAATTAACCGGGATATCAAGCAGTTCACGGAGATCCGCTTCACACTCTTTTGCTAACGCAACAAACTCTTTACCACGATGCGAAACCTCCATGACCGAAGCGCCTTGTTGCTGCCAGTCTAAAAGCTCTTCTTGTGCCTTTTTTAGCACGTTGTACGGCATTGTTGCAGGTCCTGCACAGAAATTATAAGTGTCTCTCACGGCTCTAATCCTTTTCCCTTAGAAAAATCATTGAAATTATCTGTAAATAATCGTCGTTTATCTTACTACGACAAGACAGATATTTCATGCTTTCCCTAATAAATATTCTTTCGCTGAATTATATTCATAAAGTGTCATCTATTTCTGCTAAACTAGTTCGTTTGAAAGAGATTAATTGGTTATAAACCATAAAGGGATTCGCATTATGTCTTCTATTATAGATACTCAAATGTCACATTTAGTGCCGATGGTTGTTGAACAAACAGGCCGTGGTGAGCGCTCTTACGATATTTACTCTCGTCTTTTAAAAGAACGAATTATTTTCATGGTAGGACAAGTTGAAGATCACATGGCGAACTTAATCGTTGCGCAGATGCTCTTCCTTGAAGCTGAAGACCCTAATAAAGATATCCATCTCTATATCAATTCACCTGGTGGCTCTGTCACCGCAGGAATGTCTATTTACGACACTATGCAATTTGTAAAACCTGATGTATCAACGATGTGTTTAGGTCAAGCTTGTAGCATGGGGGCATTTTTATTGGCAGCGGGTGCTGAGGGGAAACGTTTTGCACTTCCTAATGCTCGCGTCATGATCCATCAACCATTGGGTGGCTATCAAGGGCAAGCATCAGATATTGAGATTCATACGCGTGAGATGTTAAAAATCAAAAAACAACTCAACACGCTATTAGCGCATCACACTCATAAAACGATAAAACAGATTGAAAAAGATACTGATCGCGATAACTTTATGAGTGCAGAAGAAGCGGCAAAATATGGTTTAATTGACCAAGTCGTTACCAAGCGCTAATGAAGATTATTCTTATCTAGAGCTTGATATATTAAAAAATGACAACAAATAGTGAGTGTTGATACAGATAAGCTGTCTCAACACCCCAACATTTACTGATTGCATTGGCAATCAAGGTACTGACAAACTACCCGGAGTAGATTCACAATATGAGTAATAAAACAGACAAACCAACGAAAAGCGTTGAGTGCTCTTTCTGTGGTAAAGATCAAAGTGAAGCTGAACGTCTCATCTCTGGAAATGGCGTTTATATCTGTAAAGAGTGTATAGAGCTCTGTAATAATCTGGTCTTAGAAGATGTTAAAGCAGAGATTGAAGCAGAGGCTGAAAGTCTTCCTACGCCAAAAGAAATTTATGAAAACCTCGATCAATATGTGATTGGACAATCTCACGCTAAACGAACCTTAAGTGTGGCTGTTTATAATCATTATAAACGTCTTAGCAGTGAGCAACTCAATGATCAAAATGATATTGAACTGAGTAAGAGTAATATTTTATTAATTGGTCCCACAGGTTCAGGAAAGACGTTGCTTGCAGAAACCCTTGCTAGAAGTCTTAATGTGCCCTTCGCAATTGCAGATGCAACAACATTAACGGAAGCCGGCTATGTTGGTGAAGATGTCGAAAATATTGTTCTCCGTCTTCTTCAAAACTGTGATTTTGATGTTGAAAGCGCTGAATCAGGCATTATTTACGTGGATGAAATCGATAAAATTTCTCGTAGAAGTGAAAACCCTTCTATTACAAGAGATGTATCTGGTGAGGGTGTTCAACAAGCGTTACTGAAAATTATCGAAGGCACCACTGCCTCGGTATCCCCTAGCGGTGGGCGAAAACACCCCAATGCAGAACTCATTGAAGTGAATACTCGTAATATCCTCTTTATTTGTGGAGGCGCGTTTTCAGGGCTTGAAAAAATTGTTCAACAACGTCAGTCAAAAGGCGGCATTGGGTTTGGTGCTGAGGTAAAAACCACAGATGAAGAAAAAAATCTTTCCGAACTTTTTGCCCAAGTAGAAGCAGAAGACTTGGCGAAATATGGATTGATCCCAGAGTTTATTGGCCGTTTGCCGGTGATTACGACACTCGAAGAGCTTGATGAAAAAGCACTAGTCAACATTTTAACCGAACCTAAAAATGCCATTACAAAGCAGTTTTCATATCTCTTTGAGATGGAGGGCGTTGATTTAGAGTTTACAGAGGCGGCATTAACCGCAATTGCCCAAGAAGCCTTAAAACGTAAAACTGGTGCTCGAGGTCTAAGAAGTATTATCGAACATCTCTTGTTAGATACAATGTTTGAGCTTCCCTCCTTAGATAATGTCCAAAAAGTAATTGTTCATGAAAATTGCGTGACAGAAAAAATAGCACCCGAAATTGTCTATGCAAAAGAAGTGAAAGCTTCTAAAGCATAATTTCTTTTACTACTAACTACTGCATTTGATTGCACAATACTTTTAACTTAACACATAAAAAGGCGAGAAGAATCTCTTCATAGTTATGGCAGATCACTTACAATCCCCTCCCCCAATCTCGATGCGTTTTCGAGGATTTTTACCGGTCGTTATAGATGTGGAAACAGGGGGCGTGAATCCTAGAACCGATGCTCTTTTAGAAATAGCGGCAGTCCTTGTTGATATGGATGAGTCTGGAAAACTTTCAACGACTGAGTCAGTATCAGCCCATGTTGAACCTGAAAAAGGACTTCTATTAAACCCAGAGTCAATGCGTATCAATGGCATTAAGGTAGATAATCCTTTTCGTTTTGCTATTTCTGAAAAAGAAGCATTGAAAAAAATCTTCACAGTAGTACGTCAAGCACTTAAAGAGCAAGGATGCACCAGAGCTATCTTGGTAGGTCATAATGCGCACTTTGATCTAGGCTTTTTAAATGCAGCTATTGAACGAACGGGAATTAAAAACTCCCCTTTTCACCCTTTCTCCGTGATTGATACAGTGAGTCTTGCTGGCCTTGCTTATGGGCAAACTGTACTGGCGAGATCTATCATGGCCGCAGGAATCGAATGGGATCACAGTAAAGCGCATTCCGCACTTTATGATACTGAAAAAACCGCAGAGCTGTTTTGTAATATCGTTAATTTATGGCAAGAAAAAATTGGTTTCAATATTGCTCTATTTCAGGCGCATGATGACCCCATTGATGAGCGTTAATTTCCTGAATAGTCTACGCTTACATAAAAACATTGTGATATAAGAGAATTTTGTATGGATAAATTATATAACCGTCTACAACAGAACCTTGATCTCCTAGGTCCACATCAATCTAAAATTGCAGATATCAATATTGGACTTGAGCGTGAAACATTACGTGTTAACAAAAAAACGGGCCGTATTAGCGATCAAGACCACCCTAAAACAATAGGTTCTGCATTAACTCATAGCCACATTACAACAGACTTCGCGGAGTCAATGCTAGAGTTTGTCACTAATCCTGTTGATAGCCCAGAAAAAGCCTTACAAGACCTTAGTCATATTCAACGCTTTACTCTTAGTGAGCTTCAAGATGAGATTTTTTGGCCTGGCTCTATGCCGCCTTTTATTGCATCGGAGGATGAGATTGTTATTGCAAAATATGGTCACTCTAATGATGCAAAAATGAAATCCCTCTACCGCAAAGGATTGAGTTTACGTTATGGCAAAATGATGCAGGTCATCTCCGGCATTCATTATAACTTTTCTCTTAAGGATCATTTTTTTAAAGCATTTCAAGATGCTAGTGGCAATAATGACTCTTTAGCCGCATTTAAAACTGAACGTTATCTTCATGCTTGTCGTAATGTTTCCCGTTATGGCTATGTTATTCCCTATTTATTAGGCGCTTCTCCTGTCATGGATAAGAGCTTTTTAGCGGGAAAAGACAATAAATTTGATTCGCTCAATGAGACCGATAGTTATCTACCTCATGGAGAGTCCTTGCGCTTATCTGATATTGGTTATGGTAATAATAAGTGCCATTTCGATGTCTCCTTCAATAATATTGAGGAGTTTACCAAAAATATCCAATTTGCGATTTCAACGCCATGTAATATCTTTTCACAAATCCCGGTGATCGAAGCGGGCGAGTATCAACAAATTAATAACCATATCTTACAGATTGAAAATGAGTATTACGCAAGCATTCGCCCCAAACAGGTTATGCGTAAAGGTGAAAATTTTCTAACCGCATTAAACAAACGAGGCATCGAATATATTGAGCTTCGTTCAATAGATATTAACCCTCTCTTAGCAGAAGGAATTGATCTTGCCTCTATGCAGTTTTTACAACTCTTTCTCACCGCTGCAATTTTAACTGATGCCCCTACTCTGTCACAAAAAGAGTATGAACATAATCAAAAAAATCTTAAAATCGTGGCAAAAACAGGATTACAATTAGATCAGGCATTTGTCGTGTCAGATCAGGAGACCACTTTAAAAGAAGCGCTTGTTTCAGTTATCGAATGGCTACAACCTATTGCTAATATTTTGGGAACAAAATATCAAGAAGCATTAGCGGTGATGATGAAAAAAATTGAAGATCCACAAAATCTTCCTTCAACACAGGTCTTACAAGCATTGAAAGCTAGTGAAAAATCCTATCAAGAGTTTTTCTTAGGTCAAGCCAATAAGCTTTATGTTGAACAATTTAAGCCTCTAGATAGTGAAAAAACAGCGCAATTTAAAGTATTAGCCAAGGAGGCTTTAACAAAGCAAAAATTGATTGAAGATGCACCCCAGATTCCTTTTTCAGAATATCTAGAAAATTACTTTAAATTTTGATATTTTAACCCTTCTTCAAATTTCCGAGGTACTTACCTGTGACTTCACATGTCTCTATAGGCTCCCCGACACTCTATTTAGTGTTTGCGGTTATTGTTTCTATCATGATTTTGATCGATATGTTCGCCCTTAAGGCGAGTGGTGATCATAAAGTAAGCGCTAAAGAGGCTCTGACCTGGACGACTATCTGGATTACGGTGGCGCTTATCTTTGACTTAGGTCTTTGGGCCTATATTAAATATATGTTACCAGCCGAGAGTATCCCCGCTGTACTTGGCGACAATAGCTCCTATGCACTCGATAAAGCATTAGAGTTTCTAACTGGTTATGTTGTCGAAAAGTCCCTCTCAATTGATAATATCTTTATCTTCTTACTAATCTTTAGTTATTTTAAAGTTCCCAATATCTATCAACGCCGTGTATTAGTTTATGGGGTATTAGCTGCTGTTTTCCTGCGTGTGGTTATGGTGTTGATTGGTAGCTATCTCATCTCAAAATTTGAATGGATCCTCTATCTGTTTGGTGCGTTCCTTCTCTTTACAGGGATTAAAATGTGTTTTGGGCATGATGAGGAGGCAGATCTTAGTCAAAATAAAATTGTGAAAATTACTAAAAGATTCTTCAAAACAACAGATGACTATCACAAAGAGCACTTTTTTATCATTCAAAATGGTATCAAATATGCGACACCGCTCTTTATCGTTTTGGTATTAATCACCATCTCCGATATTATTTTTGCGGTTGATTCTGTGCCGGCAGTATTTGCTGTGACAACAGATCCTTTTATTGTCATGACATCAAATGTTTTTGCTATTTTAGGTCTTCGCGCGATGTATTTCTTATTAGCGGATATGGCTGAGCGATTCCATCTCCTCCAATATGGTCTTGCGATTATCTTAATTTTTATCGGTATCAAAATGCTCATTCTCTATTTTGATTACCACTTTCCGACAGCACTTTCTTTAAGTGTTATTTTAGGAACGCTGATAGGATCTATCCTACTTTCCCTTCTCTTCCCTAAAAAAGGCAAGGTATCGTAATTTTGATAAGTCTCGTTTTCAGCGAGACTTTTTTAATTCTCTTCGCACAAAGGACGCGTCATGTTAGAGAAACTATTCAAACTGAAAGCCCATAATACGACTGTTCGCACAGAAATATTTGCTGGGATTACCACTTTCTTAACGATGTCTTACATCATCTTTGTAAACCCTAATATTTTAGGGAATACGGGTATGAATATAGATGCAATTTTTATGGCAACTTGTATCGCAGCTGCAATCGGAACAATTGTGATGGCATTTGCAGCAAACTATCCTGTGGGAATGGCACCGGGAATGGGGCTGAATGCATTCTTTGCATTTACCATTGCCGCCCCCGTCGCAACGGGAGGCTTTGGCTATAGCTGGCAAGAAGCTTTAGGCGCCGTATTTGTCTCGGGAGTGATCTTCTTTATACTTACCGCAACAGGTCTCCGTTCATGGATTATTGGCGGCATTCCTAAATCACTTCGAGCCGCGATTGGTGCCGGAATTGGGCTCTTCTTAGCCTTTATTGGTCTCTCTAATCCTGATGTGGGTATTATTCAAGGCAACCCAGCAACCTTGGTAAGCCTTGGGGACCTTTCATCTCCGGGGGCGCTTTATGCTATTTTAGGATTCTTCTTAATTGTTGTTTTAGATAACTTTAAAATTCGTGGGGCAATTTTGATTAGTATCCTCTTTGTCTCTATTTTAAGCGCCATTTTAGGACATAATACCTTTGTTGGTGTTATTTCAGCCCCTCCATCGCTGGCGCCAACATTCTTTCAATTAAGTTTTGAAAAAGTCCTGAGTGGAAGTTTTGTCCAGATCTTGATCGCATTAGTTTTAGTGGAACTCTTCGATGCGACCGGCGTTCTAATGAGCGTGGCTAAACGTGGAGGATTATTAGATGAAACAAAAGTGCCGAATGCCAAAAAACGCTTCAATCGCGCACTTTTTGCAGATAGTACTGCAATCCTCTCAGGGAGTTTACTTGGGACTAGCTCAGTAACGGCTTATGTGGAAAGTAACTCCGGTGTTCAAGCAGGTGGGCGTACAGGATTAACGGCTCTGGCAATTGCAGCTTGTTTTATTCTTGCAATCTTCTTTTCACCTTTAGCAGCATCCATTCCAGCTTATGCAACAGCGCCGGCACTAGTCTACATTGCCGGTTTAATGCTTCGTGAATTGACAGAAGTAGATTGGGACTCACCAACAGACTCCATCCCTGCCGCTCTCTTGGTATTAGGAATCCCTTTTACCTATTCGATTGCCGAAGGATTTGCTTTTGGATTTATCAGCTTCGCAGCCTTAAAAATGGGAACAGGAAAGTTCCGTGATATTCACCCGGCAACATATATCATTGCATTCCTATTTTTACTTAAATTTGCACTTTTCTAATCAAAAAAGCTTTAAAATTTAGAGTACTAACGCCATATTGTCACCTTTAGTCAATATGGCGTTTTCAAGATAACGAGGAGAATACCAAAGGATTTATGAATCATTTTATTACCGCAACTTATCGATTCTTCTTTAGCAGTGATTTTGCAATGGGTGTCAAAATGGCGCTTGGCATCTTTATTCCTGTTGCGATTCTTTATTGCTTTAATATTCCTCTCGAAATCTTAATGATTGCCGGCTATGGTAGTCTAACCATGTCCATTGCGGATCAAACAGGCACCTTAAAACATAAGCGTAATGAGATGTTTGGCACCTTTATCGCCATCGTTCTCATTACGCTGCTTTTTATCTTTCAAACACCTGGATTACATCCCTTAAAAATCCTATCACTATCAGCCATCTCTTTTGTCGTGGCTTTTATTTATGCTTTTAGAGCCAAGTTTATTGCTCTTGGTTTTATTGTGGGATTTACAGCGCTTTTAGCGGCATCTAATACCGCGGCAACCCCTTTCGTTTATCTTGCCTATTTCTGTTTTGGAGCACTCTTTTACTTCTCCTTTAGTATGATTGTGACCAAGATTTTTGAAATCTATATTATTCGACAAAATCTTTCCGGTATCTATTTTCATCTTTCACACTACCTTAAAGCACTCTCTAAATGTTATCGTCAAAATGTTGATATTGAGAAAGAGTTCAAAAACTTTATTAACTCTCAAACCGAATTATTAGAAGAGTTACAACTTATGCGAGATCTGCTATTTCGCATGGATTACCAGAAAGATCATCGCCTCAATCAGATGATTAATGAGCTCTTACTACTTGTAGAAACGCGAGAGATAGCAACGATCCCGCTACAAGATTTTATCGTTATTCGTGAAATGTATCCTAATAGTGACCTACAAATATTCTTTCGTGACAGTTTTTCAAAAGCAGGAAGTAATCTCGAGGAGATGGGTATGTACTCTCTTCGTGCGGGGGATATGCTAAAACGTCTCGGCTTTAAAGCTGAGCTTCGCGCACTTGAATATGAATTAGAACTATTAAGAAGACAAGAGCTTGAAGGCGAGGCTTTAGAAGCTTATCAAATCGTAGCCAACCACTTTCGGAAAGTATGGTCACTCTCCCGAAATCTTGAACGTATTCGTACATTCTTAGTAGATGATATTGAATTAGAAGAGACTTTCCCGAGACATAAACTTAAAAAATTCCTATCGCACTCTTACTGGTCAAATGATTACATCACTCAAAACTTAACACTGAAATCGCCGGTACTCCGTTTTGCAATTCGTTCATCGATGGCCATGTTTTTTGCCCTAACACTTGTCAGTATGACTGATTTCCTCTCTCATGGGTTCTGGATCGCCTTTACCTTACTAAGTCTAATGCGCCCCGGATTTAGCCTTACTAAAGAGCGAAGTCGTAATCGAATTATAGGTACCATCATTGGCTGTTTAATTGGGGGAATCTTAATCTCTATGGAGATTTCAACCTTAGGATTACTGACAATTTTATTTGTTTCTGTCATCCTCAACAATGGTTTAATTAGAATTCATAACCCTTTGAGTGTGACATTTACAACGGTATATGTCCTTATTTTACTCAATATCAGCAAGGATCTGTCAACCCTACAGGGTTTTTCTGTCTCCTTAGAAAGGATTATAGATACGATCCTTGCAGCGGTCATTGCTCTTGGGTTTAGTCATGTTCTCCCTAGTTGGGAAAAGGTCAATTTACCTAAGTTAATTGAAACGGCGAGAGAAAACCTTTATAACATCATGCTAGAAATAGAGAAGTGGAAAATTCTAAAAATCTCCGATGATGATGCTGATCTTAAATTTGCGCTTAGAACCGCACAAGCTTCTATCGTTTCGCTCTCTAACTCTCTAGAAAGAATGAAAGATGAACCTGAAAAAAATCAGCAGCATAACATTTCAGAGATCAATGATGAACTTATCGAGATGCAATCCGTCTTCTCGCAGCTCTCTTATTTAGCAAGCCTTATCGAAAATTCAAATACCGATAATATTGAGGAGTTTAATGAGATATTTCAGCTGATTAAATTACGTATGAATCCTGCAATACATTATCAAAGATCTCATCTTCCTCCTTTCATGATGTTGGAATTAAAACCCCTAATTTGGCTTGTAGAGCCAAAATAATTTGGCTTTTAGGGTTTAAAAATCGTAAGATGACAGAAGCATTATTCAAATTTTAGGTATTAACAACTATGTACCAATTTCTAGGTGAATATGAGTTGAAAGTCGACACGAAAAATCGTGTTGCGCTTCCTGCTGCGCTTAGAAAGCAATTTGATGATGATATGAATCACTTTGTCATTAGCCGTGCATTAGATAAATGCTTAAACTTCTACCCCATTGATGCTTGGCGCGAGGTAGAAGCTGAACTGAATAAGCTCAATCCTTTTGTTAAAAAGGAACGAGAGTTTGCGCGTTTTGTCCGTGGGGGAGCCACAGAGATTATCTTAGATGCCCAAGGAAGAATGGTCCTCCCTAAACGGCTAATGGGTTACGCTAGTATTAGTTCTGATTTGATTCTTCTTGGCAATGGCAATCTCTTTGAAATGTGGGATCTTGCGACTTATGAAGAGATGTTAGCTATTGATCCTGAGGACTTCTCTCAATTAGCGGAAGAAGTCATGAGATTTGAAGAGGAAGAGATGCCTATTTTAGATCCCGCCATTGTTGTTCCTTTAGCAAGAAGCTAATAAATTAGGAGATTAAAATGCTACGCATTGGCCTGATTGATTCCGGCATTGGGGGATTTTCAATACTCAATGCCTTTTTAAAAGCTCCTATCACACAAGATACTCAATTTTACTATATTGCAGATTCAGGACACCTTCCCTACGGTTTAAAAACAGATGAGTACATTCATCAACGAATGTTTTCTCTGACAAACTTTCTACAAAAACTTCATATCGATGCCCTTGTTATCGCTTGCAATACTGCTACAGCAGTTAGTGCTCAGCGATTACGAGAACAATTTCCCACACTTCCTGTGATAGGGACTGAGCCTGCGATTAAACCAGCAGCGCAGGCTACACATACAGGACATATTGCTGTTGCAGCAACACAATCAACGCTCAATAGCCAACGGCTTAACCGTCTAATAGAACGCTTTGCAAGTCAGTGCACCGTACATAAAATCGTAGGAACCTCTTGGGTTGAGTTGGTTGAAGCGCAACATATCACGCCGACTTCAAATATTGAAGTATTATTACCGACTTTAAAGCCTTTTCAAGATTACCCCATAGATCAATTAATCTTAGGCTGCACCCACTTTCCTTTTTTAACGCCCGCACTCGATCATCTCTTGCCATCATCCGTGACCATTATTGACCCCGCTCCTTCAATCGTTCAAGAGTGTTACAATCGCCTTTCTTACTCATTTCTAAATCAGAATGATCACTTCCCATTAGTAGCATCCCCTGTGATTGAAGTTCATCTCTTGACAACAGGAGATTTAGAATCCTTCACGGAACAAGCATCGCTCCTTCATCCTGAAAAATATAGCTTATCCATCAAGAAAATCAAAGCTTAACCCATTGTAAGAGTTGTGTTAGAATCATTCTCTAACGTAAATTTATACAACCAGATAGGATCATTCTTCTGATCATATTTGCTCATTGATTTTTCAATCAGGGTGTAGAACATATGAACAAACTTTTTAAAGCTTCTATGATTTTAGGCGCAGCAGCTGTTATTGCAGCTTGCGGGGAATCTATAAAAAAAATAGAGCCAACAAATCAACTATTTTCCATGGATATTAGCTCTGAATTCCAAGATGTGATGGATAAACGGGACGTGATTACCGCAACACGTTTAGAAGGTACGCCGGTTGAAAATATCACCCTCTTACAAGCAAAAAATGGAGATATCTCTAAAGATCTTCTTTATGCTGTGAGCTTAGATCTTCCGGAAGGTATTACAATTACCCTCAAAGAGTTTGAAGAAGTGATGAATGAGCAGATGGAAGCGATCAATGAAATTATTGATTTTAAGGTCTCTCCTGTGAAAGGTAGTGATACACAAATTACCTATATCGCAGAAACAGTAGATAATGGTCAACCTTATTATGAGCATTGCAAGATTGCAGTAGAAAAGACTATTACCACGATCTGTATTGGCACAACTAAAGATCAGAAAGGCGCCCAAACAGCTATTGATAGTGTTACTTTCACACAATAAAAATCCTTTCAATAAAAATTCTCATAACTTTCAAAGCGAAAAGAGTGCCTTGCACTCTTTTTTGCATTATTAATTCACATAGAGAAATTTAAATACATTTTAAAATGCGACTAATCTTTATAAAGATTGCATCTTATACCCCAGTAAGATGATACACTTCATTGAAATTTAAAAAATATAAAATCCTTAAAAGCTATGATCTTAGAGGATTTCTACAATATCTCTGTATTATAAAAATGAAAGGTAGCCATGCCATTTTCTTATAAAAGTGACCATCAAATTTATCGTTTAGATTATCAAGCCCCCTGCTTTAAAGTTCATAATTATGAGTTAGTGATTGAATTAGATCCACTCAATACAAAAATCTCTACCCAATTTGATATTGAGTTTATCGAAGGGGTCTCTGCGCCTTTTGAAGTCAAACTTCATGGCTCTAATGAGTTAATACTGGAAGAAATTTTAATTGATGGAGAGCAACTTGATCCTTCAGAGTATCTCTTTAATCAAAATGATCTGCTCTTAATTTTAACGTCCAATCAGCACTCTATTGAGATAGTTAATCGCATTAATCCCCAATCAAACACGGAACTTAGCGGCATTTATCTCTCTAACCAAATGTTCTTTAGTGATTGTGAACCCCAAGGCTTTCGCAATATTACCTATTTCTTTGATCGCCCCGATATCATGACTAATTATCGGGTCACCTTAATTGCTGATCAAAAGTATCCAACACTTCTCTCTAATGGAAATTTAGTCGAAGAAGGATATTGCGATGATTCAAAACATTATGCTATTTGGGAAGATCCTTTTCCTAAGCCCACCTATCTTTTTGCGATTGTTGCCGGCAATCTTGAATTTATTCAAGACCATCATATCCGGCCAGATGGAACCGCTGTTCGCTTAAGAGTATATGCCGATAAAAAAGATATCCATCGCTGTCAATTTGCATTAGACTCTCTCAAAAAAGCAATGAAATGGGATGAAGAGCGCTTTGGCTTAATTTGCGATCTTGATTATTATAATTTAGTTGCTGTTGATGATTTCAATAGTGGCGCCATGGAAAACAAAGGGCTAAACCTCTTTAACACCAGTTGTATTCTTGCGACGCCTGAAACTGCTACCGATACTGAGTTTAACTTTGTAGAAGCTGTCGTCGGTCATGAATATTTCCATAACTGGACAGGTAATCGTATTACTTGTCAAGATTGGTTTAATCTCTCATTAAAAGAGGGATTAACCGTCTTTCGTGAACAAGAGTTTATCGCCCAAGAGCAGCATCCGGGTATTAGACGTATTGAAGATGTTAATTTTTTAAGAACTTATCAATTTCCCTATGATCAAGGGCCTCTTTCCCATGCTGTCAGACCTGATATTGTAGGATCTATTGAAAATATCTATACAACCACAACCTATGAAAAAGGCGCTGAAATTATTAGGCTCTATCAAACAATTCTTGGCAAGGAAGGGTTTAATAGAGGTTTTCAACGCTACGTTAATGAATATGATGGGATGGCCGTGACGGTTGATGATCTTTATGCCGCAATGAAGGCTGAAAATCCTCGTCTCTTTGATAACTTTCCACTTTGGTATCATCAGCGCGGGACACCTATTCTTAAAGCTGCGACAGAGTATTATTCGGATAAAAAAGAGCTTCGCCTCTCTTTAAAGCAATACCTTTATGATCCTGTGTCAAAAGTATTGCAGCAACCTATGCCAATTCCTGTCAAATATGCGCTATTCTCTCAATCGGGTGAATTGCTGTTAGAAGAGACCTTTACTTTAACAACCGATCAACAATGCTTAGTATTTCACAATATTGATGAGATTCCTGTCATATCATTATTAAGAGATTTTTCAGCACCTGTGATTTTAGAGTACAACTACTCTTTAGCAGAACTTAAAACTCTCATTGCTTATGAAACTGATTATTTTGCAAAATGGGAAGCCTTGCAAAACTTGGTCATTAAAGTGATCTTCTCAAAAGAACTCTCCGCAGAGCAAATGGCGCAAGTGATTGCCGATGCTTTTGCACCTCTGTTCCAGTTTGCCTATGAAGACCCAGCCTTTTGCGCACAACTCTTAACTTTTGCAGATGATGGCTACTATTTGGGACTGATGGAGACGGAGAATATTCTCTACTTACAAAAAGTTCGCACGACAATTGATACTCATATCGCAACACGTTTTAAAGAGGAATGGTTGAAGCTATATCACGATTTTCAAGATGATCATATTCATTCTAGAGCCATTAAAAATATTGCCTTACAGTTTCTCTCAACCTTACCGGAGTATCACGCTCTTATCACCACACAATATAAAAATGCCACTCATATGACCGATATTAGTGCTGCCCTAAAGTGTGCTGTATGGCAAGATATTCCCCAGAAAGACCTGATGCTTCATGATTATTACGAGAGATACCAAAACTATCCGACCTTAATTGACCGCTGGTTCGGACTTCAAGAACGTAACCCTCATCTTACGATGGAAGCTTTAACCAAAATTATCAATCATCCCGGCTTTAATCGTCATAATCCTAATAGAGCCAGGGCTATTGTCGGTGCTATTGGCCGAAATCGTTACGCTTTAGCAATCATTGGAGCTCCCCTATATCAATGGATTGCCAATGAAATTCTTATTATTGATAAGATCAATTCTGTCACCGCAGCAAGATTAGTAACACCTTTTACCAAGCTTGCAAGATTGCCCGAACCATTGCAAACAGAGGTCTCTACGATCATCAATAATATGATGAAGACTCCGAATATTTCTAATAATTTGTTTGATCAATTAAAAAGGATACTACAATGAATCAATTCGCCGATCTCGTTCAAAACCGCCGTACTATTCATCACTTTAAACCTGATGCCGTACCTTATGAATTGATTGAAAAGGCCCTCAATTTAACCGTTTTTGCGCCTAATCATCATCATACACAACCTTGTCGTTTTTATCTTTTAGGGAAAAATACGAAAACAAGATTCTTACAATATGCCGAGCAAGAATTTTCTAATCGTGATGCGCAAACAGCTGAAAAAAAACTTCAGCGCTGGAAAACAATTCCAGGATGGGTATTAGTCACACGAAAAGTACAAGATGATGAAAAAACAGCTCATGAAGATTATGCAACGCTTAGCATCGCGCTCTATATCATGATGCAATCATTAACAAATGATGGCATTGGTAGCAAATGGTCAACAGGATCACTTCTATTTAAAGATGAGGTTTACCCTATTTTTAACATTGACCCTAAAAAAGAAGTTATTGAAGGATTATTTTGGTATGGTTACCCTGATAAAACCCCACTACCTTTCCCCAAGCCGACTTATACAGACTTTGTAAAAGAATTAGAATAAATGAGCATCTCCCATATCCCTACATTAGGAAAAATAACCGCAGATCAGACCTTAGAGATTGTTCTAGGGTTTGATTTTGGGACGAAGAATCTAGGTATTGCTGTTGGTAATCTCCTCACAGAGACCGCCCAACCTATCTCAATCCTTAAAGTGACTAACAATCAACCGAATTGGGATGAGATCCAAAAAATCCTCACCGATTGGCAACCCGATGCATTGATTGTTGGCATGCCATATACCCAAGATGGCACCGAAACAGAACACATTAAGATTATCCGCAAGTTTATGAATCGATTGCATGGTCGCTTTGGCTTACCTGTTTTCGAAATAGATGAAGCCTATAGCTCCTCACAAAGCGAGCAGTTTTTAAAACCTTCTCAAAAAGGAAAAAAAGGAAACTTAGATGCGATTTCGGCTGCCATTATCGTTGAACGCTGGTTAAAAGGTAATATATTTAGTTAAGATCTTGTGAGCCCAAAGATCTTGCGCTATTCTCAGACTGTATTTCTCTCATAGGACAGTCTTATATGAATGCATTATTTAAGTTTATTAGCCGTTTTAGCCTTGTACAACAGATTATAATAGGTCTCATTCTAGGGGTTATTGTCGGCTTTCTTTTCCCGGAAAATATCGCACAATCTGTCGGTATTATTGGTGCTTTTTTTATTGGTGCATTAAAAGCTATCGCCCCCATTTTAATTTTTATTCTGATTATTGCCGCAATCTCTAATTATCAGAAACAAGATAGTGGTGGCACCATGAAAAAAGTCATTCTCCTCTACTTAGGAGGAACATTTTTTTCGGCATTAGTCGCTGTTTCAATTAGCTTTATCTATCCCATCACGGTGCCACTAGATGTCCCCGCAGCCCAAGCACACGGACCGGCAGATATTCAAGAAGTGTTACGCACTTTATTTATGAATATGGTCGATAACCCGGTAAATGCTCTCGTGAACGCGAACTATATCGGGCTAATATCCTGGGGTATACTCTTTGGGTTTACCTTAAGAAGCACGAGTCAATCTACTCGTAATCTCTTTCAAGACTTAGCAGAACTTGTCACCAATGTCATCAAGAAAGTGATTCTCATCGCGCCTCTTGGCGTCTTTGGATTAGTTTCTGTCACAATTGCAGAAACGGGTTTTGAAGGGATTAAGTCTTACTTGCAATTAGTCATTGTTCTTCTCATTGCTATGGCGATTGTAGCCTTTATTATCAATCCCCTACTTGTCTATTTAATGATGCGTAAAAATCCCTATCCACTCGTCTTCAAATGCATTAAAGAGAGTGGAATCACCGCTTTCTTTACCCGAAGCTCTGCGGCGAATATTCCTGTCAATATTGAGTTAAGCCGTAAACTAGGGGTTCGTGAGGAAATCTACTCAGTATCCATTCCCCTCGGAGCCACCATTAATATGGCAGGGGCTGCGGTGACCATTACGATATTTACACTTGCTGCGGTTCATACTCTCGGCATTGAAGTAGATTTTCTCTCCGCGCTGTTATTAAGCATTTTCGCAACTGTGGGGGCATGTGGAGCCTCAGGTGTTGCAGGAGGCTCGTTACTATTAATTCCTTTAGCCTGCGCGCTCTTTAATATTGATAATGATATCGCAATGCAACTCGTCGTTGTGGGATATGTCGTAGGTGTTATTCAAGATTCTAGTGAAACTGCCTTAAACTCGTCTACCGACGTTTTATTCACTGCTGCTGCGGATTTTTCAGCCACAAAAAAAGAGCCTAACCTCAAAAGCTAAGCTCTCAATTGTAGAAAACTTTTACTGCCAAATACGCTACTTATTTTAAAGTAGCGTATTTTTCAACATCCGGTTTCTGATCAATTTTTGTCAGCCAATCAAAAAAGAGCTTTGAACGCTGATTGAGTACTTTATTAGGTAAATGTACCAACTTTAATGGCAAACTTGCTAAAGGATATTCTTGTAAAATCGGGACCAATTTCCCCGACTGTATATGCTCATCTGCTAAATATAGTGCCACAACGGAAATACCTTTCCCTGCTAGAGTATAAGCTAACGCTGTTTCAGAATCAGTCACAGCAATATCATGATTCATTCTTATATAACGCAAGCCCTCATCTTTTAAGAAAGACCAAGGATAAATTCTGCCTGTTCCTACTGAGAAATAGTTGATTGCTTTATGTTTTTCTAAATCTTCTAATGTATTGGGTGTTCCATATTTTTCTAAATATTCAGGAGAGGCGCAGCAGATAAAATGCACTTCTGCCAGTAAATGAACCTCTAAATCTTGCTCTGAGGTTTCGCCTACTTGTAAGGCAAAATCAATCGCTGATTCATTAAAGTTAACATTGTGGCTATTAGTTCCTAGCAAGATCTCAATATGTGGATACGCTTCCTGAAAGCGCATTAAATGTGGTAACAGATAACTCCTTGCAATCGTAGGGGTCGCTTCTATCCTCACTCTTCCTGCCGGTCCTTCAAATGGCATTTTTAATTGCTCTTCCATTACTTCCATACGCTCTAAAATATCGATCACATGATGATAATAGAGCTCGCCTTCAACTGTTAAATCGACGCGTCTCGTAGTTCGATTAAATAATTTTACATTTAAATGCTCTTCTAACTGTGTAATGGCTTGACTCACTGCCGGTCTTGTAATATCTAATTCTTCTGCTGCTCGACTAAAACTTTTGTGCTCTGCAACAGATCTAAAAATTCTCATAAGTCGTAATGTCATATCATTTCCCCTAGTTAATGTCCTATTAATATAATTATTACGGAAATAATTAATAAACGCCAGTCATTATTCACAAACCTACATTTACAAACAATAATTTATAAAAAATAACAATGATTATATTTTGATTCCTTTCGAGCTTATCAAGAATATTCAACCGATAACTAACTGAAATTTCCGCTTAAATCGGAAGGGTATCAACATTTCTCAAAAATTTTACAGCAGATATTTGATAATATCCCTAAGCATTTTTTGTAAAATGATTAATTTTTTCAATAAGTGCGGGTAAGTACCACTCTGTAATAAAAAGAGACTGCTGATTAATGATAAAAAAAGAGCGGCGCGCACAGATCAAAACATTGTCATCTAAGGTATTTGAGAAAGGCAAAAAAGATAGATCCTTTGCAGTAAAAAGAGCATAGCGAAAAGGAGACCGCTCAAACTTCGCTTCTGGTGAAAACAGACGGCGCCCCAATGATGAAGTTCCACAATGGAGGTATTCTGTCCATGTTTTAGCATCCATAGAACAATGACTTTCTGCATAAATCACCGGTGAATGAGATAGCTGTAATTGAACCTTCCGACAGAGCTGCACCCTTTTTTGGGGTAAATCACAATAGTAATCATCTGTCTCTGATAATGCCAATAACTCAACACTAAAATGAGGATCTAAGGCTTCTAATCCTTGTGTTAAAGAGTCAACGGTTAACAATGCATGCAATCTCTCTAACAAATCTTTTCCCCGCTCTGAACAAGATGTTGTTAATGCCTCTAAAGATTGCCATTGTTGTAGTGATATCACGCCGATTAACTCCCATTGTTACTCTAGTCATAGACTCGCCATTACAGTGACGATACAGTCAAGAAGATATTACTAGATTTCCAAAATATTACTATATAAATAGATAACTTTTAATCAAGCAAACCATAAAAAAAGAGCAGATAATGATCCGCTCTTTTTTAGCTATTTCATGATTACTGATCCATTAATAGATTAGTTACTCGCTCTACGGCTAGGACGACTCGTAGCTCCTGCCGCACGCTGTTCACGTCTAGCAGGTCTTGCTTGACCTTCGCGACGCTCTGTACGACCGCCCTCACGACGCTCAGTTCTGACATTAGCTCCCGCAGAAGAGCCTTCCCGACGACCGCCTTCTCGACGATCGTCACGGCGACCACCTTCACGACGATCTGAACGAGCTCCTTCGCGATCACCACGACCACTACTTCTTCGTCCTTCAAAACGCCCACGACCTTGTCCACCAGGACGTCCGCCATTGCCACGGCCACGACCACGACCTTTTGGTGCGCTACGTACAGGCTCTCTTTTAGGTTCTAAGCCATCAATGATGCTCGCCTTGATTTCCAATTGAATAAAGTTTTCAACAGCATCTAATAAACGCTTATCTTTAAAGTGAACAAAAGTTACCGCGATCCCTTCTCGTCCTGCGCGACCTGTACGACCAATACGATGAACGTAATCTTCAGGCTGGCGAGGAACTCCGAAGTTGAAAACATGCGTAATTGTTTCAACGTCAATGCCTCGGGCAGCGACATCCGTTGCCACTAAAATCTTTGTTTTTCCACGGCGTAAATTATCTAAACAACGATTTCTCACACGTTGTTGCATTCCACCATGGAGGTAATCAACGGAGAGCCCTAAATCTTTTAGCTCTTCAGCAATTTCTTCTGTATCAAGCTGTGTCGGAACAAACACTACTGTTTGATCAATTTCTGCATTCTCAAGCCAATGGAACAACATTTTTTTCTGGTGTTCACGACCATCTGCCCAATGTAAAATCTGAGTGATATTCTTATTGATCGTATCTTTTGGTGAGATTTCAACACGAATAGGATGATTCATCATCCCTTCTGCTAAGTGCATCACTTTCGGAGGGAAAGTTGCAGAGAACATGAGTGTTTGACGGTTATTGACACAGCTCTTATGCAATGTTTCTAAGTCTTCGGAGAAGCCCATATCAAGCATTCTATCTGCTTCATCTGCGATAAAGAAACTGACTTTATCAAAGCTAATTTCTCTCTGCTTATAAAGATCAATTAAACGTCCTGGAGTAGCGACTAAAAGAGTGACATTCTGTAATTCACGAATTTGGCGACCATAAGGCATTCCACCAACAACCGTTGCAACACGGAAATCACGATGACTACCTTTTAATTGAATCGCTTCACCTGCAACTTGCAACGCTAATTCACGTGTAGGACACATCACGATAGCTCTTGGCTCTGGCATTGAGTAACGTTGATTGCGACCGCCACGACCACGGCCTCTTTTTTGCCCCTTCTCTTCACCACTATTCTCGTCTGATGGCACATCTTTTTCTGCCATAATCTGATGAAGAATAGGTAATAAGAATGCTGCTGTTTTACCACTCCCTGTTTGACTAGATACCATTACATCTTGTCCGCCCATAGCCATTGGAATGACTTTAGACTGAACTTCTGTTGCTGTATCGTAACCCATCTTTTCGACAGCCGTCAAAAGGATAGGATTTAAATTTAAATCTGAAAATTTAGACATAAGTATATTGACTCCATTAAAAAATGGAATTCCTTTGTATTATATTGTAGGGGAATGCGCTTGAACATTCGGCCAAAAAATCATCGACCAAATCTCAAATAAGTGTCAAGTACACTTATGTCATAATCTCGAATTATGAACCAACAGGGCGATGGGAAGCGCATATAATACGCCTTTTTCAATTTTTTTCAAGCATATTTGTCGCAATGTCAAATATCTGGTCACTAAAAATGATATTTTTTTACTTTTTTGCCACCTATAAGCATCACAGCACCTTAAAGCCCCAAACTCCATAAGCTTCAGTAGGACTTATTAAATAGATATGATGTAGCGATGTCGTATCACGATCGCGAGATGTTGTTGAAAAGCTCGATAAAATCCAACTGCGTTCAACTGCTTGTCGTGATGTAATTTTGAATGCTCAGCAGACTTTAAACAACAGAATTCAACACTAAATACTCCAAAGAACTCAAGACTCTTCCCATAAACCCTCTATAGAAAATCTCTATAGAAAAAATTATAGTAAAAAAATGGGCTATTATTTAAAGAATCATTTAAAGAAGAAACCCATTTTTCAACCTGTTTTTGATTGATTAGACGCATCTATCAATGCGTTAACTATCAATAATAGTTTATTGATAGCTACTATTTTTGATTAAAAGATCAATCTCTTCCCACGTTTTCTCCAATCTTTTTTCTGAAACTGTCACCTTTGTTTTCATCGGTTGAGAGAAAAAAGAAACCGCCATCTCTTCAATCATCCAGCGATACTCCTCGACCAACGCTAACTTTTCTTCCCGTTTCCCAAAGAAGGCTTTTGCGGATTCATACTGCTGCCAGTGCTTCTCAATAATACTATTTTGGCTATTATCACGATTCATATTTTGAGGGAATCGTTCTACACGAAGTTTGATTGCCTCTAAAAAGCGCGGCAATTCTTCCCGCCACTCTTTCGGCGTATCGGTAATAAAATCTGCATAAATGAGACGATCTAAAGCATGTTTAATTCGCTTTTCAGCAATCGCACGATTCATGGGATGTAATTCATTTAAAGAATCTCTGACTTTTTTAAACTTCTCAAAAATCTCCACAATCAAGTTACTGAGCTTTGTGGCATCCGCTACAATTTCCTTACGCATCCTATCAAGCACTTTGTGAAATTGCGCTGCATCTTGAGGTAAATCTTCTCCTAAAAAGGCATCTTTAATAATCGCTCGCATTAAATCATCTTGAAGTAGTGTTTCATTTCCTACCTGTTTAAAAAGCAGTCTGAGCTTCCCAAATTGAGGCCATTGCTTCCGGAGGTATTTAACCTGTTCGTGCAATGTCTTTAAGGTTAACAGCACTAAGCTATCAAGGTGCTTTTCTCTTGCTATATGAGGTCTATCAAATAGCTGTGTCTTTAAAGTGACGGGTTGACTATCTGTCGCGATTAATGCCGGATATCCTTTTAGTTCAATACCATTACGTATAAACCGTACTTCAGGCTCAATCTTCCAATTCTCTAACGATAGTGGCTGATTGAACATTGCCGTATCTTCTTGTAGACGATGATCTTTTGTTTCACCTTCTTGATTTTCGGATAGAGATAGTTGATCTTTTTGCTTCCCCCGCTTATGAGGATGAGAAGATGCTCTATTTCGTCCAAAGCTTTCTGCCAGCTTTTGAAATGCATTCTCTGCTTGCCCTCGCAACTTATGGGTTAATGCAGTCAGATCTCTCCCTTCTGCGATCGTTTTACCACCGGTATCTATCACACGAATATTCATGCGTAGATGCTTATCAAGAACCTCCTCATTGAAGAAATGGGGCTCAATATTAACTCCAGAGCGTTTTGTTAGAAAATCAGCGATCTGAAAATAGAGGTTCCCTTCCCCAAAGGTTAACTTATCAGCCATCTCTTTTGCCACATCAGGCAGAGGTACAAAGTGCCGACGAAGCGCTCTGGGCAAAGAGCGCATGATTTCTGTAATCTTTTCTGTCAATAACCCTGGTACAAGCCAATCTAAACGGGTCTTTTCTAATAAGTTTAACGCTGCTAAAGGGACCATCAAAGTCATTCCATCATGCGCTGATGCTGGATCAAAAAGATAGACAGCCTGAAGCTTTAATTGTCCAAAATGAATTGTCGTGGGAAACTCTTCCAAATTCAGCACATCATTATTATCTAAGATGTCATCTTGCGTGAAGATCAGCGCATCATTATTTTTGCGGTTTTTACACCATTTTTCCAATGTCGCAACCGAATAAATATTCTGTGGCAAACGTGCATTGTACCATTCAAACAACTTCCACTCTTCGATCAATATATCACGGCGACGAGTCTTCTCTTCCATCTCCGCCACTTTCTCAATCGTTTTTAGATTTTCACGGTAAAAATGTGCTCGAGTATGAATTTCACCCTCGACCAATCCTTCCCGTATCATCAATTCTCGAGAGATATCTGGCTTAATTGCCCCGAAGGAGACGGTACGGTTTTTAATAATTGCTAAGTTAAAGATTTTTACCGTTTCATGCGCTGCAGCTTGCCCTTGCTGCTTACTCCAATGGGGTTCTGTGTATTCTTTTTTAAGGAGATGCTTTCCTAGAGATTCAACCCACTCGGGATTAATCGCCGCATTTAACCGCGCATAGACTTGACTGGTCTCCACAATCTCTAATGCCATAATCCATTTTGGGGGCTTTTTAAATAGAGAAGATCCTGGAAATATCCTAAACTTTCGACCATTGCTTCCTGTGTAAAGTTTATCCTCTCCTAATTCTCCAATCTGATCCAAAATTCCGACTAAGATCGACTGATGAATCTGATCTTGATTAAATTTAGGAAAACAATATTTTCCCTCCTTAAAGCCAGGTGGCTGATGAGTTGGATCATTTTTGGGAAATGGGTTTAATGAGAGCTTTAATTTTTGAAAGACTGATTTAAGCTGTTGGTATAGATCAAACCATTCTCTCATCCGCATAAAATTTAAAAAGTGCGCACGGCTCTCTTTACGCATCTGACTTTGACTCTCTTTTTGCGCTTCGCCTTGATACCAAGACCAAAGATTCAATAGAGCAATAAAATCTGAGTGAGATGCCCTAAAAATACGATGCTTCTCATCTGCCTGTTGCTGATATTCAAGTGGCCTTTCCCGAGGATCTTGGATAGACAATCCCGCCACGAGCACTAATAACTCATGCCCAACGCCTTGATGCGCGCCATGAATCATCATGGCTCCAAATTTAGGATCTATCGGCATTTGCGCAAGGGTTTTTCCAAGTGAAGTTAAAGCGCCATTTTCTCTTACCGCTTTAAGCTCTTTTAATGTCTGAAATCCCTCTCGTATTTGACGCATCTCCGGCATTTCAATAAAAGGAAAATTCTCCGGATTTCCAAGTCGTAAATGCCCCATTTGTAAAATGACTGATGCGAGATGTGTTCTTAGAATTTCAGGATCTAAAAACTCTGGACGACTATTAAAATCTTCTTCACTATAAAGACGAATTGCAATCCCTTCCGCGACACGGCCACAACGACCTGATCTCTGGTTTGCCGCAGCTTGAGCGATCGGCTCAATTAGTAAACTTTGCAGGCGCGAGCGTGCACTATATCGACTAACGCGTGCGACTCCTGTATCTATGACATAGCGAATCCTAGGTACCGTGATAGATGTTTCTGCTACGTTTGTCGCTAATACAATTCGCTTAGGACCTCTAGGAGAAAAGATCTTATTTTGCTCTGCCTGGCTTAAACGGGAGAAGAGCGGTAAAACCTCATAACTCCGAAACTCTTTACGTAATAACTCTGCTGTTTCTAATATCTCCCTCTCGCCTGGGAGAAAAACGAGGATATCTCCTTCCTGCTCTTGCTCTAACTCACGAACGGCCTGAATAATTCCCTCTTCCATCTCTATGGGATCATTCTCTTCATCTAGGTGCAGATCTCGATAACGTATCTCTACGGGATAAGTTCTTCCAGAGACTTCAATAATCGGGGCTTTTTTAGGTCCACCAAAGTAGTTAGAGAATTTTTCAGGATCAATCGTCGCGGAAGTAATAATCAGTTTTAAATCAGGACGTCTTGGCAGAATGTTTTTTAAAATTCCTAAAAGAAAATCAATATTAAGGCTACGTTCATGAGCTTCATCAATAATAATGACTTCATATTGATTTAAAAAGCGATCATGCGTCAGCTCTGTCAGCAAGATTCCATCTGTCATGAGCTTTAAGACAGTCTTATCATCTGTCTTATCATTAAAACGCATTTTATAGCCGACAAAATCCCCTAACGGTCTTTCAAGTTCTTCAGCAATTCTCTCTGCAACTGAACGCGCCGCTAATCTACGAGGCTGAGTATGCCCAATTAACCCTCTAGAACCTAAGCCCATCTCTAAGCAAAATTTGGCCAGCTGTGTGGTCTTTCCTGACCCTGTCTCCCCACAGATAATCACAACTTGATGTTTTTTAAGGGCTGCAATCACCTCTTCGCGCGCTTGGTAGATCGGTAGATCTTCTTGATAATTGAGCGCTGGGAAATTTGATCGAATCTCATCAGTTGCTGTAGCTGAGGCAACAATTTGAGTTTTTAATTTCTCAATCATCTCTTGAGAAGGACTTGCTTCACGCTTTAAATTTCTCAGCTCTCGCGTCAAATAGTGACTGTTACGGGTCTGTGTAAAAGGTAATAGCGCCTCTAGCTGCGCAATTTCATTTTTAATATCCATTCGGTATTTCTATTATTAACTCTAATTCTATGGGAGGGATAACACTTCATCACGGAGTATTCTTAACTCAAACTTCCTGCAACTTTGCATACGACTATTTAGTCATCCAACTAAAAGTCTCTATAAAAGAGAACTACCAACGTATACACTAATAGCATCTGTTGCTCATTTGGTAAATTTAATACGAATATTCACCATTATCTATATCAGACGAACCTGAAATGATGATACGCAAGTTTTGCCTTAAATCTTTCCATTAGTAATGTGGGGGAACTTCTTCTGCAGCGCTCCAAGATTTCTCTTCACTGCCGGGCATCTCTTTTACCTTATCGATAAGTTGCTGCGAGACTCGAACTAAGCGATCGAGCATCTCTTGTTGCCGTATAATAGTTTGATTAAGATTCTCCACTGTATATTCATGAAAGGCTTCACGACTCTCTAGCTCCATTACTCTGGCTGCTAACTCTTGGATTTGCTCTTCTAGCGTTAACGCTTTATGACTCATAACGACGATCTCTTTTCTAATATTGTGAACATTATATCCTGAAACAATAAGTTCGATAGATATCTCTCTTACCCTCTCCTTAAGTTAGATACAAAAGGCTGTAGATTGTTCTCAAATAAGGTACGAAAAAAAGCCGAACTGTTAAAAGTTCGGCTTTTTAAATTTGGAGCGGGAAACGAGACTCGAACTCGCGACCCCAACCTTGGCAAGGTTGTGCTCTACCAACTGAGCTATTCCCGCAGAAGATGTAGGCTATTATAGACCGAATTCTTATTCTGTCAATCCTATTAGTGACCAAATACTAAACATTTTTTAAAAACGGCCAATAACGCATAAAGCCATCAATCGTTTGATTTAATGTCATAACGGTTTCTCCGTCCTTATGATCAGTGATCTCAATAGAGATTCCATTGAGAAAGACTATAATCATCGTTACAGAGGCTTCAATATTTGTCTCTAATGGCAGCTCACCACAAGCAACTCCTTCTGCAACTTTAGTTACAAGTTGCGCTCGAAGGTTATCTCGAATCTCTGCCAAGAACTCTCTAATCCCAATATTATCAGGACTTAAACCTTTATCACCTAATAATAGCAAGCAACCTCGAGCGGTCTCTCTTTGCGCAAGTACTTCAATGGCTCTCTTAAGCAAATTACTGAAAGCTTCTTTCGTCGAGACATCTTCTTTGACAGCGCCCCAGACATAAGCCCCTTCACACTCTATATATGATTTTACGGCCTCTTTAAACAAGGACTCTTTATCCCCAAAAGCAGCATATAAGCTTGTCGCCTTTAACCCTGTTGCTTCCAGTAATCTAGAGATTGATGTGCCTTCATAGCCGTATTGCCAAAATACATCCATCACCGTACGCAATGCTACCTCTCGATCAAATGTACGAGGTCTCCCCCGAGGATTTCTCAATTTTTCCGTCATGATTTCCTATTGATGTTGACTAAAAAATAGTGCCTACTCCTGCAAAACTTTACTGCAAAGCGATCTCTTTTTCTAATTTTTCATGCAAATAAGTAAAAATATATAAATAATCAGAAAGATAATCAGCTGATTATTTTACTAATTCAATAATAAATTTTGAGTAACCATTCACCAGTTTTTAGACACTTACCGCTACACAATTCTCCTCATCTTAAAAAATATCAGAATCAATCCTGAATTCATCACGCGATCATCATTAAAATCACAGTCAAAGAGATCACTTCAGTATAATGGATGCCTCTACCTGTGCCTATAGCCCACTCGATCTACCCCTTTCACGAACAATATCTCGCCCCCAAATCCCGTTCTACAATAGAAATGAAAATACCGCCCCTTTTAATGCTCCCCCTCTTACATTTAATTTCGGCAAGAATAACCATCTATCCTCAACCTCTAAACCTCTATTGCATCACCCATGAATATGATCACTTACCATTTAAGCCTCTTTTAATAATCCCCAGCTAATCCCTCATCATGTCATTAATGCCATAGCATCAACGCTTCACATACGTCTGAAAGAGTGCTCTAACTTATACAAACCCCCTATTAATTCTGCACTTATCGAAATCATGGCTGAATATTGACGCCTCCCCCTCTATACAACCTGCTAAAAGAAGAAATTTGATGTATTCTTTATCGTGGTTACACTATGATTTATCAGATAAGTTTGTGTCATCGCTATTAACAAGCGGCAAAAATTAGAGGGAATTCACATCATGTGCCAATTATTAGGAATGAATTGCAATACACCGACAGATATCATCTTCTCTTTTGAAGGATTTCGCCGCAGAGGCGGAGAAACTGATATCCATGTCGATGGATTTGGAATCGCTTTCTTTGAAGGAAAAGGTGTTCGTATCTATCAAGATGATGCGCCCTGTGCTTCTTCTCCTGTCGCAGATTTGGTAAAGGGGTATCAAATCAAATCTAAAAATGTGATCTCTCATATTCGTAAGGCAACTCACGGGCAGGTTTCATTAGCTAATACACATCCCTTTATGCGAGAGCTATGGGGAGAATATTGGTTGTTTGCACATAATGGACATCTGAATAATCCCTCTGAACTATTTAAAGATTACCCACAGCAATACTACCGCCCAGTAGGTTCCACAGATTCAGAGTATGCCTTTTGCTATATCCTCGAACACTTACAACATACCTTCCGGGAAAAACCTTCTAAAGAGGCTCTCTTTGCTGAGATCTTATCATTGACAGAAAAAATACGCGAAGCGGGAATATTTAACTTTATTCTCAGTAATGGTGAATGGATGATTGCCCATTCAAGCACTTTACTTCACTATATTGTCCGCAAAGCACCTTTCGGCGAAGCTAAATTATTAGATGATGATGTCAGTATCGATTTTGCAGCCGTCACAACCCCCACCGATCGCGTTGCGGTCATTGCGACACTTCCCTTAACGTCTAATGAAGAGTGGCATCAGTTTGCAACCAATGAGCTTTTAATGTTTGAAGAGGGAGAAGTGATCTCTCGCCATTGCCCAGATCCCCAATCCTTTATGAGTATTGAAGATGCCCTAAAACTAGCCAGTGCCGTTGGGGCTGCTGCCAATAGCGTCATCTAAGTGTAGCCCGCTGAAGGTCAGAGTTAACTATCAAAACCTATTGGCTTTAAAACTCGCTGAGTTCTGTAAATCAGAGCGCCGGTCGCCACTGATGAATTCTGCTACAATAAGGAGATAACTCATTGAAATCAGCAAATGACAAACAAGTCATAATGAAAAGTCACCATAAAAGATTAACGCTTTTTCAAAAAAGGCTTTTATCATTATTTTCAAAAGCTGTTTTACTTTAACTATTGAATAGTATTCAGGATATTGATCTATTTTATGGAAAAATTAACGACCCATACGCGCTTTGTCAACCTCCGCCAAGAACCATTTGATATCTATATTGGCCGCGGTAATCGTTATGGACAAAAAGGTCTATACGGGAATCCTTATTTTCGTAATGATCAAAATCGCGAAGCGGCTATTGCCCAATATATCCCTTACATGAAGCACAAACTTATGCAAAATACTGCTTTCATGCTTGAATTTTTAACCCTTAAAGACAAAACCCTTGGCTGTTATTGTAAACCTAAACATTGCCACGGCGAAGTCTTGATTAGTCTCTTAAATTACTTATTTAGCCACTTTAATAGCACAATCAAACCGCTAGCATTAAGAGCAAGTATACAAGATCCCCTTTCAAAAGAAGAAGCTCTGGAGTTACATGCAAATGTCAATCAACTCTTAATGGATTATCACTATATCAAGAATAAAAAAGTCAATGAAAGCATCGATAAATAGCGACTATCTTTCATATCAAGCGTCAAAAATGAAACGCCAGACTACTTGCTTATTTTCTAGTTAATCAAAGCTATTAAAACACCATTTTGACATCTGCCAACTTTAACTCGGACAATGCAAAAGGCCTAGTAATAATCATATTACTAGGCCTTTAATATTTGGAGCGGGAAACGAGACTCGAACTCGCGACCCCAACCTTGGCAAGGTTGTGCTCTACCAACTGAGCTATTCCCGCTGAACAGGTAGAGAATTATAACGAATAAAGAGATAGATGCAAGAAATATTACAACTTCGTCAAATATTCATTCAGAATGATAATTCTATCAAGAACTTTAGTGAGAAGCTTCTCCCTTTTAAATGCTTAATGCCCACCCGCTACATCTTTCACCAACCAGAAACTTATGGCTCACTGATCGTCTGATCTAATCGAAATAAATAATACCTATGAAATTCCGATTAAAATTATCTGCTCAATTAATCTATGGTAGCTAGGCGGGATTTCCCCTTGATAAAACAAGAAGAGCCCTCTTGCATCATCGCCTTCTCTTCTAAGGCGCTTTTTATCTAAAGTGATGATAAAATGCATCTCCATTTAAGAGTCTCTAATGGCTGCTGGCAAGAAAATTTCTCTAGCCGAGTGCATATTACGCTTAGAACTTGAGGTCACTTCTCTTTTAATCAGATCATCTCAAATCGAACTCCCCCCTATACAACTGGCGATAAGCTAAAATAGGCAGTTAACTAAAGGTTAGTATTAACCCCCTTTTTTTAGAGTCTATCAACCTAAACGCCGATAATGCAAAAGGCCTAGTAACAGTAACATTACTAGGCCTTTAATATTTGGAGCGGGAAACGAGACTCGAACTCGCGACCCCAACCTTGGCAAGGTTGTGCTCTACCAACTGAGCTATTCCCGCAAACAGGATCTGAATTATAAGCCATTTTTTTTAAGATGCAACCTCAATTACTCATTCGATAATTTTTTGTACAGCTTATTAACTTCACTAATTAAAGTAGAATAGAACATTAAAAAAATAATGTGATGATTCCATCATCCGACAATTCCATAACATCTGATATTTTCTTCAAAAAACATTGAGTGATACCCCATATTCAAAAGTCCCTCATTTCTAGATACCCATCAGCGAGTCTTGCTTATTCACGCAATAGTAATCATAGGTTGTTTTGTGTGAACAGCAGCGTCAGCGTCATTTCACTTAAAAAAACTTCTAGAAACAACTCCTGATAGGCCAAAAGTAGGTTACATTCGAGTCATTCATCAGCTTTCAAAAGAACTTTGAACCAGATAGTCTTCACTATTTCACTATCAAAAACTATAAAAACTACGAAAATATCGCTATCAAAAGACTCATGCGATGAATCCTCACAAAGCCAATAAGAAGAACTTTATTTAAAAAATAAAACAACACACCCCAAAAATCCTTTTAAATTTTTATACATCTCATAGGGATGATCGTTATAATATTTCCCTTTTCAATCAACAACTGCTCTCGCAAGATCGATTACTTCCGCTCACCATAAATAAGTGAACGCTATGAAATAGATGCTTGCCCAGAATTTATTTAGGAGATCGTCCGTGTCACACCCCGAAACATTCGCCGCTCAACGTCGCTCTTTCAGATTTCCAGGCCTTGGCGTCCAAATACTTATTGCACTTGCCTTAGGCATTATCGCGGGAAGTATACTTCACGAATATGGTGCAAAAATCTGGGTCATCGACAATATCCTCAATCCTGCAGGAAAAATTCTCATCACCATGATTAAAATGATTGTGGTTCCCATCGTCATTTCAACACTAACCGTGGGGATTGCCGGGGGTGAAAACACGAAAGATCTTGGAAAAATGGGGATTAAAAGTATTATCTACTTTGAGGTTATTACCACTATTGCCATTATTGTAGGAATCGTCTCTGCAAATCTTTTTCAACCAGGAGTTGGCGTCGATCTAAGCACGCTTGTGGAAGCTGATATGAGTAGATTTAATGCCACAATAGAATCGATTGAGGCAACAGAACAAAACCATTTTGTGACCACCATTATGTCAATCTTTCCTAGCAATATCTTTCAAGCCCTGACGGATAATAGCAATATGCTCTCTATTATCTTTTTCTCAGTGCTGTTTGGACTAGGTCTTGCTCAAATGCCTCAGTCTCAAAAAAAGCCTGTTATTGAGTTCTTACAAGGGGTTTCAGGAGCAATGTTCAAAGTCACAAATATGATTATGCGCTACGCCCCTATTGGTGTCTTTGCTTTAATTGCTGCGACTGTAGCAAGCTTCGGATTCGAATCTCTCTACCCACTCTTAAAACTGGTATTAGTCGTTTATGGAACCATTATCTTCTTTGCAATTGTTGTCTTAGGTGGTGTCGCGGCAATCTGCGGCTTTAATATATTTACGCTCTTTAAAGTCTTAAAGGATGAATTGATCTTAGCCTATACCACGGCTAGTTCTGAGACGGTACTCCCCAGAATCATGGAGAAAATGCAAGCGTATGGCGCCCCCGAAAAAGTCACAGGTTTTGTCATTCCTATAGGTTACTCCTTTAATCTCGATGGCTCGACCCTCTATCAAAGTATTGCGGCCATCTTTTTAGCACAAATTACCGGCATTGATCTCTCCCTTAGTGATCAAATCTTACTAGTGATTACCTTAATGCTCACCTCAAAAGGGATGGCCGGAGTTCCTGGTGCTGCCATTGTTGTTATCTTAGCAACCGTTGGTACTGTCGGTATCCCTGCTGAAAGCGTGGCCTATATTATAGGGATTGACCGCATTTTAGATATGGCTAGAACCGCTTTAAATGTCATTGGTAACGCTTTAGCTGCTCTTGTCATCGCGAAATGGGAAGGTTGTTTTGATCAGAAAAAAGCTGATCAGTATTTCACCAACATCGCTCCTGAACTTGATCACTAAAGTTTTAAATTGAGTGATCTTAAAATTTGCTTAATTAAGATCAACAACCAGCAGCCCGATTTAATCATCTCTCTTTAAGTGCTTCTATTCATTTAAAGAGAGATGCAGCAAAAGAGGTTTAGAAAGAGCGATAGATAATCACCATAACAATATCTTTTATCTGATAAACCGTGAAAAACAAAAAACCGAACCCTAATAAAAGGGTTCGGTTTTAAATTTGGAGCGGGAAACGAGACTCGAACTCGCGACCCCAACCTTGGCAAGGTTGTGCTCTACCAACTGAGCTATTCCCGCAGAAGATGTGACTATTATAGATTTTTTTTTGAATCTGTCAAACAGCATTCCGAGCAATTAATTGTCAGCACACGTCTGAAAATCACGCTAATAATAATTCGCTTATCCCCCTAGATCATTTATTGACGACTGATATCACCTATGACAATATGCCTCTAAATTTTACGATTGATTCACTTTAGAGATTTGTCAAAATGCCGTATGATCTAATACTATTCTTATTTATATAATAACGATCCGAAGACGATCTTGTAAAAACAATTATAAAGGGAAAATTATGCTACAAAGGCTTACTAGAACAATAGGGATGTTGACGCTGCTAGTGATCATCGCATTCACCACTCCGCTTCAGGCTCAATCACTCTTTAATCAATCCCAAAATACTTCTCCTCCCACTTCGATTGGTCTAGACCCTTCGACCCTACTTCGTCCAACACAAGCCTTTATTCCCTCAATTCATCTACAAAATGCCGCCAATGGGGAGTTAGTATTAATGTGGGATATCAATCCTGACTACTATCTCTATAAAGATAAGATCTTTATCACCCTTAGAAATAATCACGGCACCTTACAAGAAGTTATTCTTCCACAAGGGAAAGATCATGAAGATGAGTTTTTTGGTCAGCAAGAGATCTATGACACCGCGCTTGTAATCCCTTTACAAATAGAAAATGCCGCTAATCTTAATACCGCCTACTTTGAGATCGAAGCACAAGGATGCGCAAAGAGTGGTTATTGCTTTGCGCCACAAAATTATGAATTAAAGGTTGAGATCAATCCTGAGGTTAATCCTGATAATGACCTTTTATCTCAAACACCTATTGACACCAATGATGCAATGCCAGAGATGATGGCAGAACATGATCGTCTCTCACAATATTTAGAAGATAACCAATATCTCGCCATCCCACTCTTTTTCGTCTTAGGATTACTCTTAACATTTACCCCATGTGTTCTGCCAATGTTGCCAATTTTATCCGGGATCCTTACAAAAAGCGGACAGATATCTCCCAAAAAAGGCTTTTCAATCTCCCTTGTATACGTACTTTCCATGAGTTTCGTCTATACGCTAGTGGGATTATTAGCAGCATACTTTGGTAAAGGTTTAGCCGGATTTTTACAGAATTCTTACACCTTAATTGGCTTTGGTACCCTATTTATCTTGCTCTCTTTGAGTATGTTTGGCCTCTATCAAATCCAAATGCCGGCGTTTATCCAATCTCGCTTGAGCATTCTCAGTAATAAGCAGTCCGGAAAAAGCGGCTATCTTGGTACAGCGATTATGGGCATGCTATCAGCATTAATTGTTGGCCCTTGTGTGACAGCCCCTTTAATCGGCATTATTACGCTTGTTGCGCAAACACAAAATTACTTTTTAGGCGGCGCTGCGCTCTTTAGTATGAGCATGGGAATGGGTATCCCTCTCCTTATTCTAGGCGCCTCTTCTGGTCATTTACTACCGAAAGTCGGGCCATGGATGGATAAGATCAAAGTTCTCTTTGGCTTTATGCTCTTAGGGCTTGCGGCTTACTTCATCGGTTTAACACTTCCCCTCTATTGGGAGCAGATGCTCTATGCAGCCATTGCCTTTGCTTCTGCTATTTGGTTAATTGTTTCGATCGTTGAAAGCCACGGAAAAATTAGACTCTTCTTTGGTGCCTTAGCGCTAGGAACCATGCTCTTTGGAGCACAAGCTATCAATGACTCAACCAGAGTGATCGAAACAGCAACCTTCTTACCTGTAAAAGGAATTTCAGGCTTAAACGAAGGGCTTTCCCAAAATCAGGGCCGCATCACAATGCTAGAGTTCAATGCCGATTGGTGCGTTGCTTGTAAAGAGATGGAAAAATATGTTTTTAGTGACCCTGAAGTGAAAGCTAAAATGGCAGAAATGCACCTTTTAGTCAGCAACGTCACAAGTAATGATGTGCAAGATCAGCGTTTACAAGAACACTTTAATATCTTTGGCCCGCCAGCAATGCTCTTCTTTGATCAAGAAGGAAGAGAGATGCCAAATTTCCGTGTCATGGGGAGCGTTCCTAAAGAAGATTTCTTGCGTCATATCAATTATATTATTGATCACTACCAAGATTAATCTCGAGATTTTAAATAAATCGTACTATTCGCTATTCAAATAGCCCCTTATAATCTTTTCTCAACTCCTTTATCAAGCCCTTCATCGAAGGGCTTTTTACTTCTGCTTTTTTTCTTCTTACTATTTTTTTAAACATATCTGCCGTTATTATTAATAACGGCAAATGATATCATCCCACAAAATCTCTAGCCAACATCTCCGCGCTTTTAATACCGCCTTTAATCAGACAAACTTCCACCGATTTCATTATCAAACTCATCAAAAGATCTGTTCGAACTCCTCCCTTGAGTGATATCAGTTTTGTTGTACCCCCTACTTTGGTAGGCTTTTTAAGAGATAGATGACGAGATAGCCCTCTAAACATGAAGGGATTCCATTCTACCTCCTTCAGAATTCAGCTTGTTCTTCACCCAATAAAAAAGACCATCATTGATGGTCTTTTCGAGATGATTATTATGATAAAGAATATCACTAAATCATGTGATTAATAGTAATTGCGAGAGGTTTACTCTATCGTCACTCGTCGAATCTTCGCCCCTAGATTTGTCAGCTTCTCTTCGATATTTTCATAGCCTCGATCTAAATGATGGAGCGCTCCAATACTGGTAGTTCCTTCTGCTACTAATCCTGCTAAGATTAATGCCGCTGAGGCTCGAAGATCTGTTGCGGTAACATCTGCCCCAGAGAGTTTTTCAACACCATCAATCAACGCTAAGCGATTATCAACTTTGATATTCGCTCCCATACGCGCCAGTTCATTAGCATGCATGAAACGATTTTCAAAAATTGTTTCTGTAATAGAAGATGTTCCTTCAGAAATCGCGGCCATCGCCATAAATTGTGCTTGCATATCCGTCGCAAGCAGTGGATATGGTGCAGTTTTTAAACGAAGCGTTTTTAATGTTGGCGCTCCCTTATAAACCCGAATCGAATGGCTTGTCACATCCACATTCACTCCTGCTTGCTTCAATGCAGAGGTCACGGACTCTAAATGTTCAGGAATACAATCTTCAATGGTAATATCTCCAAAGGTCATTGCCGCCGCCACCATATAAGTACCAATCTCAATACGATCTGGCATGACGGTGTATTCTCCGCCTAATAGCTGTGTCACACCGGTAATGGTTAATCGACTCGTACCAATCCCCTCGATTTTCGCTCCCAACATGTTGAGCATATTCGCAAGATCATCTACTTCAGGCTCTTTGGCACAGTTTTCTAAGATTGTGACACCTTCAGCTAGAACTGCGGCCATTAAGACATTTTCAACACCCGTTACAGTAATGACATCAAAAGCATGATGAACCCCTTGTAAACGGCCATTGCTCGCTTTTGCTTGTACATAACCATGTGCGATATTTATCTCGGCACCTAGTGCTTCCATACCCAATAGATGCTGATCTACCGGACGACTACCAATTGGGCATCCGCCAGGAAGAGAGACTTCTGCTTGTCCAAACTTCGCTAAAATAGGACCTAGTACCAAAATTGATGCGCGCATTTGACTCACAAGGTCATGATTCGCACGAGTTTTTTCAATACCTCGAGGATCAACAACTAATGTATTTCCTTGATAATGGACAGTTGCCCCTAAGTCTTCTAAGATTTTTGACAACACAATGACATCTTGTAGCTTCGGAACATTATGAAGCGTTACAGGCTCTGTTGCTAAAATAGTTGCTGCTAAAATCGGTAAAACAGCATTTTTGGCACCACTAGCACGAACAGTCCCTTTCAGAGGACCGTTTCCCTCAACGAGGAGACGTTCTTTGTCACTCATTACTTGCTCCATTCTGCTGGGGTATATGTTTTTAGTGCTAACGCATGAATCTCTTCTGTTTCAAGGCGATTTCCTAAAGTTGCATAAACCATTTTATGTTGCTTTAACATCGAGATACCTTCAAATTCAGGGCTGACGACAATCCCTTCAAAATGCACACCATCTTCACCTTTAATCTCGATGAAATCACACTTTAAACCTGCTTGAATCAACTCTTGAACTTTTTCTTTTGTCATCATGGTTATTATATTCCTTACTCCAAATTGATTAATACGTTACATATCTTTGCGTTAACTTTATATTCTCATTAAAGTTTTTTGAAGATATACAACTTGGGTAGTATCAAAATTCGCTATGACCTTTCTCGATCTTTCAATCATCAATGCGACATTCCTGATTTAGTGTCGTCTATTATGCCATGATCCTAGAGAGATTTTTATATATTGCACAATTTCCATCTGCCCCTTAACAAAGATCAATGAACCCTTAAAATATCCCCCATCAAAAAGCCTCTTTCTTGCAAAGATCATGATTTAACAATCCTACTAAGATCTTAAATATATCGATAGATCGCACCAAAAAACACCGTACCATGCCCAATTTTGGGGCTTATTGGCTTTTTTAGGCATTGTTGATTAACCATTTTCCTCAAATCAACAGATAGATAGCTTCTGGATTTTTACACTCCTGACTAAGCGCTTCAATAAGCCATGTTAAAAAGAACAACGATAGAACAAGAGACTGAACAAACTTAGCGAGAAAAATGACAAACAATAAAGGACAGAAGATTGCAACATCCCTTCAGTGTCAAACTCTACTTTGACCAATTCTGTCCCCCGACATTCAACAGAACTTTTAATAGAACAACTTCAATCGATTTCATAATTAATAAGAGTTTTTAAGCGTGATCCCCACAGACGCAAACCTTGATTAAATTTTACACAGACAGATCTCAATCATTGTCAATAGAATCATTCCTACCCTCTTTACCGCCTAAAATTTTAAAATAAAATCTTCTTTAATAGATCAACGATTACAACTTGTTAATGCCTTAGCGCTTCATAAAATTCTTTGTTAAAGATCATAAAAATATCGCTAACTAATGCCCTATCTATCAATCATCTTTCCTATCTTCATGATTTTATGCTCTATCTTTGTTACCATGAAATGTCTTTTCGTAAAAAACGATATTTATATAGAGAGCCTATGATTAATTACAAAATGACTTTACGAGCACTGTTAAGCCTATTTCTTCTCTCATGGATGATGACTTTTGTTTCAGCACAAACCGTTGCTGAAAGAGCGATTACCCCAACCATTGAATGCTGTGAAGTACTGGAATCCACAGAAACCTCCATTATTGATACACAAAATAAGATTGCGGCATTAAAAATCGAATTAAATGAAGCCGTCACCCAGGAGACAAAGGGCGAAATCGAGGAAAAGATTAATCAACTTCAAGCCCGTTTAACCCAATCTCGTACCGAATTTGAAAAGTATGCCCTTGGCGGCGTGGATATCAGCTTTTTGACTAAGACAGATAATAACGAAGATCTTACTTATGATTGGCAAGCTGAATTGTTACAGATTGTACAACCTGTCTTTTCAGAAATTCAACGCTTAACCAAAGCAACTCGTGAAAAAGAAGAGATCAATCGTGAACTCACTCTTACTAACGAAAAAATTGCCAGTCTTGAGCAGGGATTAACCTATTTAAAAGGGATCCCCCAAGACAAACTCGAGCCGGCGGTCATCAAAAAATTAGAGACAATTGATAGTAATTGGACCGCTTTTTTAAAAGATTTAAAACGCGATCGGGATCATTACAATAATCTCCTCGAAGCCATGACCACCGATAAATCTTTCCTAGAATCTTTAAAGGATGGGATTGTAGACTTTCTCAAGGGCCGTGGGCTCATTCTTCTGACCTCATTTGCAACCTTTATTCTCGTTCTCTACCTCTTAACAAAGTTACTCGATTTCTTTGTGAATCGGCACCAAAATAACAGCCATGGTCAACAAAAAGTCAACCTACGTGGTCGTCTCTTTGTCCTCCTTTATCGCGTTATTTCTATTATCGCCTCCATCATTGCATTCTTAATTGTGCTGCACTCTATGGGAGATATGGTTCTCTTTGGAGTCGCTATTTTAATTTTATTAGCCTTGATTTTTGCCTTTAGAAATTATGTCCCCAAATACTTCTCCGAAATTCGTCTTTTCCTAAATTTAGGCTCCGCAAGACAAGGAGAACGTGTGATGTATCGTGGTGTACCTTGGTTAATCGAACGTATTACGCTCTATAGTGCAATCCTGCATAATCCAGCATTAGATAATGGTCGAATTCGTCTGATGCTACCGGAGTTAGAGACACTGACCTCTCGTCCTTTTGATAATGATGAAATCTGGTTCCCGGCGAAAGTTGGAGAGAGCTTTATCTTACCCAATGGAACTTTTGGGGAGGTTAAACGCCAAACTCCTGAATCTGTCTATTTAAATTCATTTAATAGCACGATCATCTATCCTACTGCCGACTTTATCTCGGGCGCACCTACAAACCTCTCTTATGGTTATTATGCGGTAGCAGACTTTGGGTTGTCATATCAACATTTTGATACTCCTGTTGATGAAATCTTCACAAAACTTCAGGCCTTTATCATTGAGTTTCTCTCGGATACTGCGTTACATGATCAATATAATTCTCTCAGCGTAGAATTCCGTAAGATCAACGAAGGCGTTTCACTTGTTTATACAGTGATTGTCTCTATGAAAGGATCCTCTGCTGGCTACTACTTCCAATCAGGTCGTTTACTACAAGAAGCATGCTTACGTTGTGCCCAAAAAGAAGGATGGAGTATGCCATTTACAAATATCGAAATGCGCGACAGCCAAAACCGGGTGATTTCACATAAAGCCTAATCTCCCCTTTGATTAGCTGAGCCACTACTGAAGAGCATTCTATAAAGATAGGATGCTCTTTTTTGTAGTCGATTCATCAAAAATGATCAAAGAACACTATAAATGGACTTATAAAAGAGTTTGGAAGGCCAAGCTCATATAAAATTGATAACAACGCTTTTATTAAGCAATCAGTTTAAAATGATCTTCTTCAACATCTCGTTAAATCGGCACTCAATCTAAGAAGAGATTTTGCCAGCTTCTATCGTTGGTCTATCAGCAGTTAGACTGAGATATTTTGACAACAAAGTTAGGGATAGATTTCTCAAAGCAATTGCTGCCCTATTAATATCTCATGGTAAATCTTCTTATCATGATATCGTCTAAAAAACTTCCAAAAGCAGGCTCTTTCCTGCAGGAGATACCAAATATCCGTATAATACCTTTCGGTTAAGAAATCGATAAAATCACTTAAAATGTCAGTCATATAGGGATATTAACAGATCAATGGCACGGAAAAGAAAACCTAAAAATATCGTTGAAAAATTTGCAAATGAGCTTTTTAAAAAGAAAAACCCTCTCTATTGGTTAATAGGTGCCATTTTATTGGTTATCTCGGCTTATTTCTCACAATTTGACCTCGATATTTTAGGGAAAAGTCAGCCTGAGTTACAGGTCGAAGGATTAACCTTTAATCAAGCAAAAGCACGCTTAACAGAGATTTATAAAGCCCATCCTCAGCAAAAGGAATTTTATTGTGGCTGTGATTTCTCATGGAAAGGAAAACGAGGAGAAGTTGATCTTGCAAGTTGCGGATATGAGATTCGTAAAAATGCTGAACGCGCCAAACGCATCGAATGGGAACATGTTATGCCAGCCTATGCTTTCGGCAATCAATTACAGTGCTGGCAAAAAGGCGGACGTGAAAATTGTAAAACCCAACCCGACTACAGCGAGTTTTTTAATGTCATGGAGGGCGATATGCATAACTTACAACCTGCCATTGGTGAAATTAATGGTGATCGCTCTAATTTTCGTTTTAGTGAGTTTACAAAACGTTTTAATCAATATGGACAATGCCAGTTTGCAACAGACTTTAAAAACCGCCAAGTGCAGCCTCGTAATGAAGTTAAAGGCATGATTGCTCGCACCTATCTCTATATGGTGGGTCGTTACGAACTCTCTATTTCAGATCGTGAACAAAACTTAATGAATAGCTGGAATCAGCAATTTCCCCCAAAAAAATGGGAGTGCGAGCGAAATGAGATCATTCGTGAGATTCAAGGCAATGACAATCCTTACATCACCTCACAATGTGATGCGCTCTTGATCTAATATTCGTATAGAGATAGGTTTATACTGAAATGACTCTATCAGCTGCTCTTGAAGCGAAGTAACGTAACGATATTGAAATGGCTCTATCTATTAGTTAGCTATTAAGATGTGAGGATATATTAGAAATAAATATATATAAAAATCATCAAAAAAGCAGTTGAAAGTATCAACTGCTTTTTTTTATGGCCTGTGAACCCTGCTGTTTGAGGATATTACACTGACTCGGAAAATAAACGACTGATAACGATCATGACGATGAATTGTCATTCTCCTCTCAAATATCACACTATTGGCGATTGCTCAGTTGCCGAGAAGCCGATCTCATCAATGGTCTCGATTATCGATGCGATAGTTATATGCTCTTCTGTTAATACGACTGTTGCTGTTCGATCTTCTACACTTGTAGTCACAGAGTGGATTCCTGTTAAATCCTTTAAAGCACTTTCAATGCTAGATGTGCAATGGTCACAACTAATCTCTGGAATGTTAAATGTTACCGTTTTCATAGAGAGCTCCCGTCTCAAATATATTCATACTTGTAATAAAAAGGGGATTTCAAAAACTCTAAACCGCTTCACTGTTTTAAGAAATCTTGATCATCATTGCGCACATGATACTGCAGGAGAATATCGATGACAATAGTAGTTATCTTATAATTCGCTCGTTAAAAAATCACTATCCGCCAATAAAAATGCCAATAACAATGCGCCTAATGCTTGATAAAAATCCGTTTTACAATTTGCAATCCTATTTAAACGATCATGCCATGAAGGTAGCCATCTTAAGATCCCCTCATCTATAAAGGATTTTTGCGCCAGATATTCGCTCGTTAAATAACTTTGAATCTCAACCTCTTGGTGTACTTCTTTCTCTAACTGTAGGCACCATTTATGCATTAGTGATAAATAAATCGCTAAGTGGTCCGAGGGTTCCTTAAAACTTTCTAAGATCTCTAATCCACTTTTTGAAAGCAACTCTCGCATTTTTCGCTCAGCCTCAGAATACATCATCCCATCTTCATCTAAATAGAGCGAAGCATAAGGCATTGCCCCACTAGCTTCATCTAAAAGAAAACAGGCCGCAAAATCAGCTTTCAGCTCTAATGCCGGAGCCTCTATCTCCTCTAAGGCAGCGATAGCTTCTTTAAAACGCTCAACTTCAAGTGAAAGCCCTATTTCAACAAAAAGATTAAACATGGTATTCAACGCACCATCTTGATAGATCCCTATCATCTCTTTCTCTAACTCCTGAGAAAAGAGCTGGGCAAACCACTGATAAGTTTCTGCGCGTAATTTGGAAATCATTGCCGCTTCATTTGCTAATTTTTTCATATCACTCATTCTTGCTCTCCCTGCTTTCTTTAGGATTGTTCCTTCAATACTAAGGATGAGATCATCCAACTTTTAATGAATCGCGGCATCTCTCTACTGAAAGATGCCGAGGATTAATCATCATTCTCCTATTATAAGCCTTGAGAATATTAAATCTCGATTGTTTCCTGTCCATCGATATCCACCACCGTTGGTCCCGTAAAACCGGTGGGTGCTGGTGCAACACCGATAAACTTCTCAATTTCAACCTGACAGGTATTCGCACTAGGCGCTTGCGATAAATTAGAAGTCCCAACATCCATAGTTAACGTATTAGGATCACCATAAGTATCAATCGAACCAATCGTCTCATCTAAAGGAGAATACCAAGCCCCCTCAAAGATTCGAACCACCCCTTTAGGGAAGTTATCATTTACATTAGCTCCGGCAAGTAATTGCCCACGATCATTATAAACACGAACTAAATCTCCATGTTCGATCCCCCGTTCAGCCGCATCTTCGGGACTTATAAATACCGGCTCTCTACCTGCAATCGCATAGCTTTCTCGCATTTTTGTCGCTTCACAGCCTTGAGAGTGTAGACGATTATCCGGATGTGCGGACTGCATCCATAAAGGATATTGATCAGATTTAGGTCCCCCATGCGAACGCTCTGCTTTTTCCATCCAGATAGGATGCCCTTTACAATCCTCATAACCATAACTCGCAATTGTTCGGCTATAAATCTCAATGAAGCCCGAAGGAGTCCCTAATGCATTAACTTCTGGATCCTCTCTAAAATCTGCATGGCGAACCCATGGTTTTCCTTCAGGAAAGAGCACATAACCTTTTTTCCAAAACTCTCTAAATGACGGCATATAGAAACCTTTAGGATAATTCTCATTGTAACAATCCATATAGAGTTTCTCGATCCACTGCATCTCGTTTTTACCTTGTGTATACTCTCTTTCGCGCCCTAAACGTTTACTAAATTCACGCCAGATATCAAAATCTGTTTTGGAATAATAGAGCGGGTCAATCAGCTTTTGCATCGCAATGATTCCCCGATTACTATAAGTTCCGTAAACATCCAAGTCATTGCGCTCATAAGGTGTACAAGCCGGTAAAACAATATCGGCAAAACGGCAAGTCGCCGTCCAGTTATAATCTACTGCAACAACTGTTTCTAAATCGTGATAAGCGCGCTTCATCTTATTGCGATCTTGCTGACGATGCCACTGATTACAACCTGAGAAGATCGCCATTTTATAGGGCGCAAGCTTAATTTGATTCCCATTATAGTTGATCTCTTTCCCTGGCTCTAAAAGGGCATCAATCACACGTGACACCGGAATAAAATTCGCATAGCCTTTATAATCGGTACTTTTATGCTTCGGTTCTCGTCCAAAATCAAGGTTAAGAGGAAACGCCCCTGGCATAGATGCCCCCGATGAAGAGACGCCGACAGAACTATAATGATGAGAATAACTAATTCCCCCACCAGGAAGACCAATCTGACCAAGCATTGCCGCAACAATAGCCGCCATCCAATAAGGCTGTTCCCCATGTTGTTGACGTTGCATAGACCAACCAATCATCATTTGCGTACGATGATTCGCCATATCACGCGCTAATTGACGAATCGTCTCTGCCGGAACCCCTGAGATTGATTCCGCCCATTCCGGCGTCTTTTCAATCATATCCTCCGACTCGCCCTTAAGATAAGGTAAAAACTCTTCGAATCCTAATGTATAGGTCTCCAAAAAGTCTTTATCATAAAGATCTTCTTGCCATAATGTATGTGCAATCGCAAGCATGACGGTTAAATCTGTCATCGGGTTTACATAGAGATATTCTGACTCTAAATAATTCGCCGTCATACTTTTTACAGGATCTATACAAATGACACGAATTTCCCCATTTTTAACCTTCTCTTTTAACTGCTCAAGATAGCCATAGGCTTCGTGGGTTTCTGTATTCCAACCTACTTGAAGGTTTTTAACTAAATCACTCCCCCAAATCACAATAACATCACTCTCTTTGAGAATAATATCCCAAGAAGTCCCCTGAGAATAGACTTCCGTTGAGCCGAGAATATAGGGCATAATAACCTGCCCTGCTCCCGTTGAATAGTCTCCTGCAGTCCCGACACTATTCCCATGCATTGCAATCGCTCTTAGCATATGGTTACCACAACTATGCACCTGTCCGACAGATCGCCAGCCTACATTCCCTGTATGCAATGCCCAAGGACCAAAGGTGGTTTGAATTCGCTCTAATTGCTCATAAATAAGATCCAAGGCTTCATCCCAACTGACCCGAATAAAACGGTTATCGCCTCGCTGAGTTGTATCGCTATTTTCACGATGCTTATACCAATCTAACCGAACTAATGGATAACGCACTCGTGCCGGACTATAAATAATGCCGGGGATCGCATCCAAGATTCTTGTAGGATGCTGATCAAATTCAAAGGGCTCTACTTGCACAAGACGGTTAGCAACCACTTTTGCTCTAAAAGCTCCCCAGTGTGCGCCAGATATACGCCATGTTGTTAATGTTTCTAAATCTACATCTGTGGGGTTTTTAGTCGTTAAAAGCGTTTCCGCCATAAGACTAGGCGCTAATAATGATCCCCCTGCTAATAACGTAGCAGTTTTTAAAAAACCTCGGCGAGATTGATTATATTGATGACTCATAATATTGATCCTTTCTCTCATAAAGTAGCAAGAAGATGAGTTGAAACTCTACTTTGAAATTCAGACTCACGGGAGTGATCCTCATATCCTTACAACTTTTATCCATTGAGTGCTCAACGTAAAATTTCAGCGTTCTACTTTGAGTATTCGTAATGTTGTTAAAGCAATAGGCTTCAATCGCAGTATTAGGATTGATTAATGACTATTCTGAGCTGCTTGTTGCTTTGCAAAATCCATAGAATGCAGCTGTAAATATTTCAAGACTACTTTTGAAGTATCCTCATCCATATTGGTAAAACCCACCATTCCAGCAAATAATCCCGGCCATGTATTTGTATCATAATGCGCGGTGTCAGGTTGCACATGACAAGTACTACAGCTCTGTGTATAGCTAGCATTAGCCACTTCCCAAATCGGAGTAATATCTGCCGTTAATCCCCCTGATTGAATCCAAGCAGTACCCGCTACTTTCTGCCACTCAAGCCCTGTTAAGGGATCTTCCTTCACTTCAAGCACATTAAATGTCTCGTTTTGTGCAATCTCTTTTTCTAAAATTGCACTAACAGTATTAAGGCTATATTCCCCATAAAGCACTCGTCCATAGCCTTTATTCTTACGCCATAATTCATACTCAATCTTTTCAGCATCGCCATTTTTCTCGATCACGCGAACTTCTGTAGCCACCTCTAAAGAACCTATTGGTGTACTTAAAGTTTCATCTAAATAGAGAGACTGTGGCAAGACATTATAATATTCATGATCAATGGTTGTTTTTTCATTATTGGCACTTGCTAATAACTTATCAAGATCTTCATTACGAATACTTTCAACCACTGGCAATTGATGCGCAATACCTTTATGACACTCTATACAGCTTGTATTACGTGCCGCAGCACCTCGCATTTCCATCTCAGCCATAATGTCCATTTTTTCAAAAGCCATATGCTCATAATCATGGCAAGCTCGACACTCTTTTGAGCCGTTAGCACTCATTCTTGCCCATTCTCGTTGGGCTAATTCTAAACGCTTATCTAAGAACTTTTCACGAGTGCCAATATCCCCAGTAATATGGGACCACACTTCTCGACTCGCTTGCACTTTACGTGCAATTTTATCTGTAAAATTATGCGGAACATGACAATCAGAGCAATAGGCTCTAACTCCCGTTCTATTACGAAAATGTACCGTTTGTTGAAGCTCTGGATAGACATTATCGGCCATAGTATGGCAACTAGTACAGAAGGCCTCGGAGTTGGTATATTTCAATCCTGCATCAAATCCATTCCAAAAGATAATGCCGGCAATAAATCCCCCTGTCACAAGAACTCCGAGCCCGATTTTCATACTCGGTCTTAAAAATAAATTATAAAGGGCGCGTTGAGTACGCTTAATGATTCCCATAGTTACATCCTTTTCGTACTGATTCATTCATGATGTTTTCGTCTTATCTACGCGTTGTACGAACGCGCATATTGATACAACAACTTATGCTGGAGGCCCCCAAAATAAAAGCTGCATAATCCAAGTCCCCAGTCCATAAGCACCAATAATACAAAAGGCTAATATCGGTAAAATAATTAACATTAACAAAATAAAGCGACCCCATTCACCGCCTTTTGTTACGCTATTTGTACTGTTGTTGTGGTTTGCTAAATGATGTTTTTTCATAAATAGCTCCCTTTTATGATGATTTTTCTGTTTAGAAAATATTGAAATAGGTATCTACACAGCAATAAAAATGAGATGTCGTAAAAAACAATAGAGATAAATATATTTGAATCTTATTCATTTATATTTTGTCAATACCTATATAGAACTATAACAGAGATCTATGACAATAAATGGTTATATAGACTATTCCCCTTTATTAATTGATCTATGTTAATAATTAACCCACAAAATTGGAGTTTTAGTGTCAAATATAGCTACTAAAGACAAAGTGACGATTTTAGGTGCCGGCTGGCTCGGCGTTCCCTTATCTGTCTCACTTTTACAATCTGGCAGTGAGGTCATTGCCACGAAACAATCCACTGAAAGCCTTGATCAGTTGCAAACTCAACTCTCAAATAACGGCTTGTCATCGACCGCTTTATCGCTTCATCTCTTTTCAGATGAGCTTCTCAAGAAGAATGCCCTAACACCAGAGCAACTTCAGACGCTCTTTCATCAACGAAAAGTCATTATCACCATTCCTCCGACCCCTTTTATTGGGCAATATTCTAAAACAGAGGAAACGCAAGGCATTACAGACTATCTCTCTTTCATTCAAGATGTAAGGCAACAGGCAGAAAAATATAATGCGTTAGAAATGATCTATACCAGCTCAACCTCTGTTTATGGAAATAGTAGCGGCATTATTCATGAAGCATTACCCGCAATGCCTCAAACAACCAATGCAAAAGCGATTCGCCAAGTTGAAAAATCTCTTCAAAAAAGTCATCTACCTATCACGATTTTACGTCTAGGGGGCTTAATTGGTCATGGTAGACACCCAATCTTTAGCTTACAAGGCCGTGATAATATTCGCTCACCATTGAATGCGATCAACCTTCTACATATTCAAGACTTAATCCGTGCCATTCAGGTGATTTTATCGAGAGATAAACAAGCAAATGAGCATCATATCTATAACCTTGTTGCCCCAATGCATCCTAATCGTCAAAGCTACTACCAAACTTTGGCAAAAAAACTTTCATTACCTTTACCAAGATTTGCAACCGCCCAACCAGAACTTAAACGTATTATTGATGGTGAAAAAATCACAGAAAAAGGAGATTTTAATTATGAGATCGTTGATCTTCTTCAAGCACCTTTAGCAAAAATCATCTAAAAGTTAGAAGGGGTTTAGGACGAAACTCGCAAAGGGTTCCTATAACGTCCCCTAATAATCAATATTATCCGCTAACCGGTGCCTATAATGCGCCTATAGTACTCCTATAATGAAATCGACTTAAAAGTGATTCATTCCTTAGAAGAAGATTCGTAGGATGTTGCCATAGACTGCTGTTAACGATTATCCTTATCGCTACTACTATCGCTATTTTAAATCGAAGGATTGATCATTGATAGCCATGTAGCTCAAGATGCTTCTAAGAGACACCATCTATTGCTTATTAGGATTTTCTTCACAATAAAAAACCGGAACTGTCGTCAGTTCCGGTCTCTTTTATTTTATGATATTTTTCCGCTGCACTCCCTCTCTACTCGTTAGGATTAGATCCCACTTCGTAGTCTGAACGCATCTCATAGTTTTGAATAAAGTAATGGTGACTTGTATATTGGTCCACAATATCGTTCATAATATTCTCTTTCGTATACCCCATAATGTCATACCCCTTACTACCGTCATCTAGATAAACTTCAGCACGGAAATATTTATGATCATCTTCTGCCGACTCCTCATCTAATAAGGTAAAGCTTGGCTTGAGATAATGTTTTGCTTTTACTCGATAAACAAAGTTTGCATTATCCCCATGATCCACTTCTAAGCGAATATCACCATCCTCTTCCGTATTGATCACAACACTCAATCCTTGCTTTTCAAATTCTGCTTTTACATCTTCAAAAGCAGGAAGGACAACATGATCCATAAATTTCAGCACATTATCTCGGCGTGGATAGATCGTCACGTTACGAAGACGTTTCTGCCAGCCACCAGAATCTCTGGTGCTAGGTTGAACATACATACTCGCTTTACTACGAATATCTGTTTTACCAAAGTCCATCCGAAGCGCTTTGAAGAGTCCGTAAATAGAGACTAAAATCACAACACTAAATGGCAAGGCTGTCATGGTTGACGCTGCTTGTAACGTGCCTAAACCACCATTGAGCAACAGCACGATAGCGATTAAACCCGTAATAGATCCCCAGTAAATCCGCTGCCATAAAGGCGTTACTTCAATCTCTTTTTTACTAGAGAGCATATCCATCACCAATGCACCTGAGTCCGCACTAGTTACAAAGAATACCCCAACCATCATGACTGCAATAAATGAGATAATGCTTCGGATCCACTCTGCAGGAATAATGGATTGAATGGACTCAGCAACAGGAAAGGCATTAATAAATGCAAATAATGCTTTTGAGCTACCATCAGGTCCTAATAGAGTCTCTTTCAGCTCTATCACACCATCATTAGCGATTAAATCAATGGCCGAGTTACCAAAGGTCGTCATCCAGAAAAAGGTAAAACCTGCTGGAATTAATAGTACGCCTCCCACAAAGTTACGGATGGTACGACCACGTGAAATCTTCGCAATAAACATCCCCACAAATGGTGACCATGCAATCCACCACCCCCAATATGCAATCGTCCAGCCCCCAAGCCAACCTTCAATCTTCTCTTTCTCTGTCGCAGATGCGGCGGCTTCATAGCTGTAGGTATTAAAGGTACTATCAAAAATACTGGAGAAATATTGTCCAATATTTTGCATTAAAGCTTGTAATAAAAAGAGAACCTTTCCCCCAAAGAGGAAGACAAACAGTACTAATGCAAAAGCTAAGATCAGATTGACTTCAGAAAGAATTTTAATCCCCTTATCCAATCCCATGCTCACAGAAAGTGTTGCACATGCTGTCGTAATGATAATTAAGATAATCTGCGTTGTTGATGCGACAGGAATAGAGGGAAACAGAACATTTAATCCTGTATTAATCTGCATGACCCCAAATCCTAAAGTTGTCGCGACACCAAAGACCGTTCCAATAACCGCAAAAGTATCAATTGCATCTCCCCAACGACCATAGATATGATCCCCAATCATAGGATAAAGGGCTGAACGCACTGCTAAAGGCAGATTCATTCTAAAACTAAAATATGCCAAAATCAGCCCAACAATTCCATAGATTGCCCAGGCATGAATCCCCCAGTGGAAGAAGGTGATATTCATTGCAGCCTTCGCAGCCTCAATCGTTTCAGGCTCACCAATCGGAGGTGCCAGATAATGTAAGAGCGGCTCTGCCACCCCGAAGAACATAATACCGATCCCCATTCCCGTAGAAAAGAGCATCGCAAACCAGCTTCTATCGCTATAAGCTGGCTCTGAGTGGTCGGGTCCTAATTTAATCGTGCCATACCGACTTAAGGCAATAAAAATAAACGCGATGAGAATAATCCCGACCGCAAGAAGGTAATACCAACCGAGATTTTCAGTAATCCAACTTAAAATGTTAGCGAAAAATTGAGGTGCGTCTGAATGCAAAATCGCAATCGCAATAATGCCAAAAATAATTACATTCGCACTAATGAAGACTGGGAGATGAAGCGCAGAAAACAGACCTTTTGTACTATCTTCCTTGGCCTCTTTTTCAGGCAAGTTCCCTTTAATGTTTGTTGCCACCATAAATAAACATCATCCTTCCTCTGCTACAACAGCAAGAGATAATTTTGCTAGAAACCCCATGTTTCTAGTTCTTTTCTATTCGTCATTTAAAAATACACCGCAAAATAGTACCACAATATCAATCATCTCTCATGTTTAGGGCTCAAAAACATGTAAATTATGATTGTTTTTTGTACAGAAAAAAGATCAGTTCTGCGCTTCCCCCTCCCGAACTTTTGAGTCAATTAATGCCCGATACCACAACATCATTCATTTGCCTAAGTAAATCAATTTTAGGGCGATTTGAAGGATTTATTCTTTAGTCATTTAGGGGCTATTTTGCAATTTATTCTCTGATTATTTCCCTCCCACTTCTAAGTAGTTCTTATCAATGCTTTAATTTGTAATATTTATACAAACTCTTGACAGCATTTCCCGCTAAAATAGACCCGCATCATTGCCTTCCCTCTCTAGGTTGTGACACAAATCATCAAAATGTCTCCGTGATATCTACTATGAATATATAACTTTTCTCTAAAAACAGGTTATTTAATAATATTAATTCAATATGATCCTCTTATTTATATTGTTTATCATTAACCCTCCTTCCCTTTTTAGCTAGCTGTTTCTAGCTTTTATCTTTACCCATGTTCGAGGCTTACGATGTTGATAACATTTATGAACGGTAGGATTCGCTGGAGTTTGAATCTTTAATTTCCGGATACTCTTATAAACCCAGATATATGGCTGAGGTGAGTTTTACAAGCACTTATTATGGGAATACCTGCTGCGATGAAGCCCCTTAAAGCGAAATGACTATCCCCTCATTTCCCATAAAAAAAGCTCCCAAATTTGGGAGCTCTCCTAACAATCTTTGTGAGCTATTATCTATAGATCTAATCGATGACTCACAGCTATTGCAAAACCTCATACAATATGATGACTCATCGTTAGTAACCAACAAGAGATTAACGCTTAAACTGCTTATGACCAATATCCGTACGGAAAAATGTGTGCGGTACAGCGAGATGCTGCATATTGGCATAAGCTTTATCAAAGGCGGTTTTAAAATCATCAGCGATTGCGACATTTAATAAAATCCGCCCCCCATCGCTCACTAGGCGGTTGTCTAACTCTTTCACACCAGCATAGAAAATTAATTCATCTTCATCATTAAAAGTCGGCGTATTTAAAGGATATCCTATCTGCGGCGCCTCAGGATAACCTTCTGATGCCAGAACAACCCCAATCGCAAACTTTTTCGACCATTGAATCTCTGGCAATGTTTGATGAGTTAAGAAATTATAGATAATCTCAATAAAGTCTGTTTCTAATAAAGGCAAAATGATCTGCGCTTCAGGATCCCCAAAACGCGCATTAAATTCAATAACTTTAAAGCCCTCTTTGGTTAAAAAGAGTCCGCCATAGAGAAATCCGGTATAAGGCATTCCTTCCGCGGTTAAACCATCCACAATCGGCTGCATAATGGTTTTCACTGCCGTTTGAACTTCCGCACTTTCAGCATCAAAAATAGGTGCGTATGCGCCCATTCCCCCAGTATTCGGACCTTCATCATTATCATAAGCTCGCTTATGATCTTGCGCCATCACCATCGGGATAACCGTTCCTTCATGCACAAAACACATCAAAGAGAACTCTTCGCCCTCAAGCATCTCTTCAATTAAGATGCAAGCGCCCGCTTCACCAAACTTATTGCCTTCGAGCATATCATCAATCGTCTCAAATGCTTCATCCAATGTTTCTGGAATAACCACCCCTTTTCCAGCAGCTAATCCATCTGCTTTAATCACAATGGGTAAGCCAATCTCATTCACATAAGCTTTCGCAGCAATACTCTCTGTAAAACTTTCAGAATGCGCTGTAGGGGCGCCATATTTCACCATCATCTGCTTCGAGAAATCTTTACTTCCTTCGATCTGTGCAGCGGCTTTGTCCGGTCCCCACACTAACAGTTGACGTTTTTTAAATTCATCAGCAACGCCGGAAACTAAACTGGCTTCAGGTCCAATAATTGTTAGTGTGATACCTTCTCTTTCAGCAAAGTCCGCAAGAGCAATAGGATCTGTCTCAGAAATACCCACTAATGTTGCATCATTTTTCATGCCCGCATTACCTGGCGCGACAAATACTTCTGAAACTAACGAACTTTTACGACTTTTCCACGCAAGCGCATGCTCACGTCCACCTTTACCAACAATTAAAACTTTCATCTATAATCTCTTCCTGATTCGATCATGAGTTTGGGAGGTCTATCTACACTGAGACAGCGATTTTATATCTGTAGAATGCGTCAAAGAGTATAGCACAGAAATGCCTGTGATAAATCCCTAACAGCAGGAAAGAACGGGGATAAAACGTCTTTCTAGAAAGATAAATATCAGAACGATTTCATGATGCATATCCTCTAACAATGTAGGATGTTCAATCTGTCGATAAGAAACAAAAATTAGAGACATTTAGTATTTACCTTGTATTGATAGCCCTAGAATAGGCATCATATGTTCCTTGACAAGATCTATCTCCAGCTCTTCTCCATCACTCTATTCTAGAGACTTCATAAGGTAGTATAAAACGGCTCTTTTTAATAAAAACTGCGCCATCTTTCTCCCCTTTATGCCCCTTGATTGACCAATAAGAGATCGAAATCCTTACCCAATTAGGGTACCATTGCCAGAAGATATTTTTCATTCATTCAAAAGAGATCAACAAAATGCGTTTATTCATAGCTATTTTTTTACCATGGTTAGGATTTTTTACTATCGGACGCCCCCTTGCTGGTATTATCTGCTTAATCCTCCAGCTCACTTTAATAGGCTGGATTCCTGCAGCAATTTGGAGCGTCTACGCCCTATCACAATATTATACTGATAGAAAAATTGACGCTTTTAGACGCGAACAAAACCGTTAAACAATCTCTTAAAATATCTAGCAGAATAACATTGAAGATTGAGAAGAACTCTCCATCAGATTATTCTGCTTTTATCTTGAGTCTTTATCTTAATAAGGCTCTATCTCCTAGCTTCTCTCCTCTCTCTTCTATTTCTTATCCTATTTTTTAATCATCGATAAATCATCTCTCCTCATTCCCCCAAAACATCC
>JASLEF010000063.1 GCA_030151245.1 Ignatzschineria sp.
ACAGCTGTAGAAGTCGCGAATAGACCTGCTAATGCAGCAATAACTAATTGCTTTTTCATATAAGTCTCCACTTAATTACTAATTAAAATAAATGTATTACAGACAGTTGTAACAAGTTACCTTCAAATAATACAAACTAACAGGTTAATCATATCTCATTTTTATTAGAATTGATACATATTTGCATCAAAATTCCAACATTGTGGGATTTTTAATACAAACATCATTTCCAAGGATCTCATTATCAATAAAATAATTACGATATCTCCTCTTTATCAACTCGATATAACTTTGCATAATAACCATTTTGAGCCAAAAGTGTTTGATGATTTCCTACCTCTACAATCTCACCTTGGTTAAATACCACAATTTTATCCGCATGTTCAATTGTTGACAATCGATGCGCAATAATAATCGTTGTTTTCTCAGCACTTAAAACTTTCAAAGCCTTTTGAATCGCATATTCACTTTCATTATCTAAGCTACTTGTCGCCTCATCAAAAATCAAAATCGGGGCATTTTTTAATAGAGCTCTAGCAATAGCAATACGCTGTCTCTGCCCGCCTGAAAGCTTAGCGCCATTTTCGCCGATAATCGTATCGTACCCTTGCGGCAATGCTTCAATAAAACCACTGGCATTAGCATACTTAGCGGCTTGCTCAATCTCTTCTCTCGTAAAACTTTCATTCCCAAAGCTGATGTTCTGTGCAATCGTATCCGCAAATAAAATTACATTTTGCCCAACATAACCAATATGAGAACGATAATTATCAAGACCTATCTCATTAATATTATAACCATCTAAGATAATCTCCCCCTCAGTCGGTAAATAAAAGCGAGATAGTAAGTTTGCAAATGTACTCTTTCCGCTACCAGAAGCACCTACCAAAGCTATCGTCTCTTTAGGAGCAATCTCTAAACTAATCCCCTTAAGCGCTAAATCACTACTTCCTTCATAGCGAAATTTCACATCTTTAAATTCAATCTGCCCATCAATCTTCGTCAAAGCAATGGTTCCTTGATCTTTTTCAGACTCAGCATCCAAAATTTTAAAGACGCTCTCGGCACCCGCTGCTCCTCGCTGAAGCGCTTCATTAACATTGACTAATCGTTTAATGGGCGTCAACATTCCTACCATTGCAGCTAAAAGTGACAAGAAGCTTCCAATCGTAATTTCATCATTAGAAGCTTGACTAGAGGCATACCAAATCACCACCGCTATAAAGAGCACTAAGAAGACTTGAGAAATAGGACTCGCGATTTGACTCGCGACTAAACTCTTCATATTCAGCTGTCTTAAATGCTTATTAACCTCAAAAAAGCGACTATCCATACGCTCATAAGCATCAAATAACTTCACTTCTTTTTGCCCACGAATACCCTCTTCTAATATATGGTTAAACTCTCCCATATGCCCCTGCATTCGTCGTGCAATTCCCCGTAATCTTCTAGACACATAACGAAGTACGAAAAAGAGAACGGGCGCCATCAAAAACACTAACAGTGTTATTTTCCAACTACTCACAAACATCACGACAATCAACCCAATAATCATCGCACTATCTTTAATGATAGAGACCAACGTCATAGAGCTCACTGCCATCAATTGTGCAATATCAAACGTTAATTTAGAGATAAAATAACCTGTGGAATGCTTATCATACTCTTCTTGCGGCAAATGAAGCATTTTGTGGTACATCTGTAAACGTAAAGAGGTAATGACATGCTGAGAGATCCACTGCATCCCAAAGCTCCCAACAAAACTCAAAACACTGGTACAAACAAAAGCACCCACGACCAACCACGGCATCACTTGAATAAATAGAGAGTTCTTTTCAACAAAGCCTTCATCTAAAATCGGCTTTAATAACCAAAATAGACCCGCCTCCGCAAATCCCCCTAAAATAACACAGGTTAATGCCGAGACTAAAATGACGGGATACTTAAAAGAATAAGACAATATCCGCTTATATAACTGAAAACTCTCTTGTTTAATCACAACTTTATTCCTAATCTAAAAAGAGGAAAAGCACCTATACAGAGTAACTATATAGGTGCTTGTATTAGGATCTACTAACTGACAATCGTCATTCAATTATCAAATTAATATACGATCTCTACACGACGATTCTGTGCCCATGCACGCTCATCATATCCAGATACTGCAGGCATCTCTTTACCGTAGCTACGTACTTTAATCTGGTTGCGGTTTGCACCTGATTGTAAAAGGAGATCACGAACACTATTCGCACGACGCTCACCGAGCCCCATATTATACTCATGCGATCCACGATCATCCGTATGCCCTTCTAACCATACCCCACGATTTGGATTACGGTTTAATTCTTGTCCATGAGCTTTTACCACATCATACGATTCTGTACGTAAACGGTCTGAGTCAAAGTCAAAGTAAATAATACGATCTGCCGTACCGCGCTTACCATAATCCGCATCATAATAAGTACTTGCCGGCCCTTCACCATAACCATACCCCGTTCCAAACCCATCAGCCCCACCGGAAGTATTATTCGCACCACCTGTCGTAGAACAAGCTGCAGCAACAAAGCCAAATAACATTACAGCTGCACCCTTCATCACTAATTTACGCATATCTATCCTCTTAAAAATCGTTAGTAAAAATAATCTGTTTACGATGTTTTATCGTAGATTTGGAGACCAACTTGGTTTACGAACATCTGAACCAATTCCATAGAATCGTTGTTCTACATTACCATCGGTTGAAATGATTTTTAGACCACCTCTGCCATCAGAATAGAGGATCATATGACTATTACCCGAGAAGCTCGGCGCTTCATCCTTACCACCATTCGTCAAACGTTTAACCTTACCCGTCGTTAAATCCATTAAAGCAATTCCAAAGCCTTGGCCGGGATAGCGTTGCATCATCGCCAAAAGCTTGCCGTCTGCTGAAATTGTCGCATTCGCATTATAGTTCCCGCCATTAGAGACACGAGTTGCGGGACCGCCATTTTCTGGCATTTTATAAATTTGAGGAGTACCTGCACGGTCTGAAGTGAAGTAGATCATCCCATCACGTCCCCAAGCCGGTTCGGTATCAATTCCTGGGCTATTTGTTAAGCGATTGAGATTACTCCCATCAACATTCGCCGTATAAATCTCAGGATTTCCATCACGCGATAATGTAAATGCTAATCGAGTACCATCTGGCGACCACGTTGGCGCAGAGTTAATCCCCTGCTCGCTGATCACAACGTGACGATTACCACTATAAAGGTCCTGCACAATAATTTGATTTCGTTTCTTTTCAAAAGAAGCATAAGCCAATTTACGTCCATCAGGAGACCATGTTGGCGATAAGATCGGTTCGTTAGACTCTAAGATCACTTGAGGATATGCGCCATCCGCATCCGCAACAACTAATGAAAAGTGTCGATTAGTACGAGAAACATAAGCCACTTTCGAACTAAATGATCCTGGGACACCGATAATAGATTCATAAATAAAGTCAGCGACCTTATGCGCAACGACTCGCTGGCCTTTCTCATCTGAAAGGTATTGGAACTGGCGACTTGCACGAACGGTACGACTAAAAGTATCCCCAACATCCACCTGAAGCATATTCCCTTTTGGCGTCATGATCACAATAAAGTTAATACCTGCCGCACGCCAAATACCACTATCTGCTTGTGAGACAGAGCTTAACTGCTCAGGTACTGCAAGCCCTGTTTTAGGTATAAAACGACCCGAACGATGAAGGTCATTATTAATGATTTCTAAAAATGCTTGGCTATTAGTGGCATGATCTACTAATGCAATAGGATACGCCTCATTTGAAGCCTTCACAATTTCTAGCTTGACCTGTGCACTCGCAACAGTCATCGTCGCAACTAATGAGAAAATCATTAGTAATAACCATTGCTGTATATTTTTAATAATGTTTTTGCTCATTCCCTCACCTCAATTTATGAAGATCTTTTCATTTAAAGTCTAATGAATTTTACTCTTTTAGCGCCCAGATTCCTGGAAGATTACGCCAATACTCATGATAATCCATACCGCAACCGAATATATAACGATCAGGTACATCAACACCAATATAATTTACTTTAAAATCTTTTGCCTTACGATCATGAACCTTATTCACAAGCGCAGCAGTATAAACAACTTGTGCACCCATATTTTCGATGACATTCACAATCTCTTTCAACGTGGTTCCTTCATCAAAAATATCTTCAATTAAGAGAACAACACGATCCTTCACATCAACCGAGGGTTTTGCAATCCACTCGATCTCTGCACCTTCCGTTTTACCATTGTATCTTGTGGCATGAAGGTAACCAATTTGAAAAGGAAAATTCAAACGCGTTAAAAGCTGCCCCGCAGGGATTAATGCACCATTCATCACCACCAATACTAATGGATCTGACAACTCTAAATCATATGTGATGCTTTTTCCCATCGCATCATATGCATTTTGAATTTCTGAAGCAGAGATTATCTCTTCTGACTTAATGATAATATCCTGCGCTTCTTCAAACGTAATCGACATACTATTCCTTGAGTAATAAAAAAACCAATCTCGTAATTATACCAAACTTCCCACTTTTTAAATCTTAAATTGCGCAAGAAGCTCTGTGACTTTTACTTTCTCTTCAGCTTCTTCTAGAGACTTCAAATGTTCAATCATAGGATGGAGTAAGCGATTGACTAATTGCGTCGCCATTTTTTCAATTAAAGCCTCATCATACTGACCATTTAATTGGTTAAAAAGTCGATGCATCGCCTCATCTTTCTCAGTTTCCGCATAATGAACCATTGCTTGGATGGAACTTCCTACTTCCGACAATTTATACCATTCATTCCAGCGCTCTAACCCTTTATCAACATACTTTTCCGCCTCAAGAGCGGCATCTTCTCGCGCACGCTGATTGTCTTCCACAATTTCATTAAGGTTATCCACCGTATAAAGATAAATATTAGAAAGCTTATCAAGCTCTGGTGAAATATCTCTCGGCACAGCAAGATCAATCATCAACATTGGACGATTCTTACGGAGTTTTAAAGCATTTTTTGTCATCTCTTTGGTAATTAATGCTTCTTGCGCTGCCGTCGATGCCACAACGATATCCGCTTTTGGTAATAACTCACCTAAATCATTTAAGCTATGCGCATCTGCTTCAATTCCTAAATCTTGAATCATCAACTGTGCGCGCTCAATACGACGATTAGTGATCGTAATATTTTTAACGCCCGCCTCAATTAGATGACGAGCGACTAACTCTATTGTCTCACCCGCTCCCACTAATAGAACATGATGATTTTCTAACCCATCAAAGATATTTTTTGCTAATTGCACAGCTGAAAAAGCAACGGATACAGCGAAAGCACCGATATTTGTCTCTGTTCTGATCTCTTTCGCAACATTAAAACTCATCTGTAAAGCGCGTTGCAAATACTTTTGGGCGGTTCCATATTCAGAAGCTAGGCTTAAAGAATCTTTCAACTGCCCCATAATTTGAGGCTCTCCCAAAATTAAAGACTCTAAACCCGCAGCGACACGAAAAAGATAACGCGCCGCTTCAGCGCCTTCAATTTGGTACATATGTGCTTTAGCAGTCTTCGCATCCAACTCTGAATAGTTAGCCCAAACTTCACAAAACTCTTCTATCGGCATCATGAGCTGATAAAAATAAAATTCTGTTCGATTACAAGTTGATAATACGACAACCTCGCTAGCAATTCGACAAGTTTTCGCCATCGCTAAAAATGCCTTGATATTTTCCGGCACAAGTGTCGCCCGCTCTCGTATCTCCACAGAAGCAGTTTTATGACCAATCCCTAATACTAATAAACTCATGAGCTATTTTATAATCCAATATAGATACATCACAATGCAAAAATTGCCTAAATCATATCAAATTTCAGACGATTACGCATTGAAGCTTCTAGCTAAAATTGATCTTCACACTATCAACCAACACTTAAACACCCAAAGATACTCTCTTTACGAGGCAAAGATAGATCTGTCAGACAATGATTTTTAATCAAAGTAGCAGAGGGAGGTTATTAAAACATCATTGAGATGTTGTAACCCCCCTTAAAAAAATAGAAAAAGCACCTGACCTATGCAAATGCTTTGACGGCTATTTTAACACCTAATAGTAATATGGGAAATAAGGACCAAACCCCACACCCCAACGAGAATTATAGTGGTGATAACGAATCGCAGGACTATTAAAACCATAGTCATCATAATAGAGTTCACGCTTAGGATCACGCCAAAACTCATAATCATTGGCATCCATCATCACAACACGAATTTTTTCATCCCCAATTTTCACGTCATCAACACTTTTAATTGTTCCTACGGCTGTAAAATAATCCCCTGGGGAGTAACTATTTGTTCGTACACTGCCATAGATATCAACAACCAAGCGACTATTAGTAATCTCGCCACCTTTGGTAATAGGATAGCCATCTCTATCTAACTCATAACGCACCACTTCGACTCGCACTCGATCACCTTGAGGATTGATCGTGGTAATCATTCCTCCCAACATGGCATCGACGCCCACAAGATCTTTATTACTCATTATTGCAACCTGCGCATCACCATAAGCATCTGGGTTATTTGTCGAAATATTCCCATTATTAAATGATGCACATCCTGCTAAAAACAGCATGAACAAGCCCATAAAGATTATTTTCGAAAGATGGTTCATCATCATTGACTCCTATTGTTTGTCCAATGTTATTAAGCATAATATTGGGCATATTGAGTATAAACTGCAATCTTTTTTGCTTAAAAAACTTTCAAATAATTGGCGCAGTCTATTACCCCCTATCCAAAAATATTTAAGCGCTCCCATTTTCCATCCACTTCAGCGACAACTTTCGGATCCTTCACAATAGGTATCCCCCATTCACGATCCGTTTCTCCTTCCCATTTATTCGTTGCATCGAGCCCCATCTTCGATCCTAGCCCAGAAACAGGCGATGCAAAGTCGAGATAATCAATCGGCGTATTTTCTACCATCACGGTATCTCTCGCAGGATCCATTCGAGTCGTAATGGCCCAAATCACATCATTCCAATCTCGACAGTTGATATCTTCATCAACAATCACAATAAACTTGGTATACATAAACTGACGAAGATATGACCAAACTCCCAGCATGACGCGCTTTGCATGCCCTGCATATTGTTTTTTAATCGATACCACGGCCATACGATATGAACAGCCTTCCGGCGGAAGGTAGAAGTCCACAATCTCTGGGAATTGTTTACGCAAAATTGGCACAAAAACCTCATTCAATGCAACCCCTAAAACAGCGGGTTCATCCGGCGGTCTCCCCGTATAAGTCGAATGATAAATCGGATTGGTTCTCGTCGTCATTTTTTCTACCGTGAAGACCGGAAAACTATCAATTTCATTATAGTATCCCGTGTGATCCCCATAGGGTCCCTCGTCGGCCATATCTTCAGGATAGATGTATCCCTCTAAAATAATCTCAGCAGTTGCCGGTACTGATAACTCAGGATGCATCATCGCTTTAGCCACCTGTGTCCGCTTCCCTCGAAGCAGTCCGGCAAAAGCATATTCTGATAACGCATCTGGCACCGGCGTTACAGCTCCTAAAATTGTTGCAGGATCCGCACCTAAGGCCACTACAACAGGAAACGGTTTCCCGGGATTTTTTAATCTAAAGTCACGATAATCCAGCGCTCCACCACGATGAGCTAACCATCGCATAATCAAGCGATTCTTACCGATCACTTGTTGACGATAAATCCCCAGGTTTTGACGCTTTTTCGAGGGGCCTTTTGTAATCGTTAACCCCCAAGTCACTAGCGGTGCGGCATCTCCCGGCCAACAGTGTTGGATTGGCATTTTGGTGAGATCAATCTCCTCTTTTTCAATCACTACTTCCTGACAAAGTGGTTTTTTCACACGCTTAGGGCGCATAGAGAGAACTTGTTTAAACTTCGGCAACTTCTCTACCGCATCTTTAAAGTTTTCAGGGGGCTCAGGCTCTCGTAAAAATGCCAGAAACTCCCCAATCTCCCGAAGTTTTTCTACAGATTCTTGCCCCATCCCAAAAGCGACTCGAGAAGGCGTTCCAAATAAGTTCGTTAATACAGGAATATTCGAGCCTTTTGGGTTTTCAAATAGTAATGCCGGACCTTCTTTACGAAGTGTACGATCGCTAATTTCCGTCATCTCTAAATACGGATCAATCTCCTCAGTGATGCGTTTAAGCTCCCCTTTTTCTTCTAAGAAAGCAATAAATTCCCGTAGATCCTGAAACTGCATGCAACCTTTCCTTCTAGCTATTTAATTTTGAATTATTTTAACACAGAAGCATTTTTTCAGCTTCTCTCTTCCAAGCTGCAATCACTCACTACAAGAAAGTGACATATTATTACTCAATAACCTATTTCAAAGGTTATAATACGCTTCTTTCTTTCCTTCACTAATGGTCATCATACTATGCGCATTTTTGGCAAAATTCTTCTCATAGCAATCGGCTTTATACTAATTAATTACCCTTTTATCGAAGGAAAGTCACTCTATTACCTCTCAATTGAGCGCCCCGATCGTCTCGCAAGACATCTGTTAACAGCATTTGTTGCCATGACAATCGTTGAATTATTTGCCTTCACAAAAATGCGTATCAGAATTGTTCTCTACGGAATTTTCCTCTTTGGTTCGATGACCTATTTAATCTACTACTTCACAACAGGTAGTGAACCCGACTATGAAGACTTTAGAACACTAATGGATGCTCGCGTAATGATTGGTGATGCGGCATTAAGCTATCAAGGGGCAATCATCAAAGCGATTCTTTACCATATTCCTATCACCCTCGGTTTCTTCCTTTTTCCCCAAGTTTATATGGGCTGGAAAGGAACCCTTGCCGCAATCTCGCTCTATCTGATCGCGCTCTTGGGAATGTTAATGATCATCTATAACAAAAGTGGAAAAGGCACCAATGGACGCGCATCCTACATCACGCCCGTCGCTCAGATTTCGACCTTCACCTATCTCAATTTTTTACGATCTGATGCTGCCAGTTTCGAATATTACCCTCGCACAGCACCTACAAGCGCTGACATCATCGCGCCAAAAGCAAAAAATATTATCGTGGTGATGGATGAGTCTATTCGAGGGGATATGATCGACCTTAATCGTCAACTTGGCACAACACCTGCATTACATAACTATTCCAAAGAAACTCTTTTAAATTTTGGGATTGTGGCATCCTTTTCTAACTGCAGCGACACCTCAAATCTTGCTCTACGCAAGTTCCCCCGCTTAAATAAAGAGCCTAGTGACCTTTTTGTCGATACGACAACCGTTTGGGATCTCGCAACAACTGCAGGATTTAAACCTTTTGTCATTGATGCCCAGCACAATGCTACCGGTCACAACTTCTACACCACGGAAGAATTAAAAAACGTCACCAACATTCATGGGAGTGCATTCAAAAATGATGGTGAAGTCATCGATGCTATTGAGGAAATTTTAACTAAAAATAGTGAACCGATCTTTATTTATGCGGGATTAAAAGGATCTCACTTCCCTTTCCAAAATACCGGATTCCCAACCCCCTTTACACCAGCAATGAAAAACACCAATCTTGCTGATGCGACTAGTGAAGAAGCCCTAAATTCTTACAAAAACCTGATTCGCGCCAATACCAATACCTTTTTCGTGAAGCTACAAGCACTACTTGAAAAATATCCTGATACAATCGTGATCTATACTGCAGATCATGGCCAAGACCTTTCTAATCCGAGTAGTAAAAAAACTCACTGCGATGCGAAAACAACCTCAATGGAAGAAGGGGTCGTGCCATTAATTCTCTTTGCAAAGCCAGAGATTCTAGCCAGTAACTTAGTGCAAACACTCCATCAAAACCCAGGGGTCACTAACCAGATGATTATCGCCCCTATGGTCATGGATTTTATGGGTTACAAGCCTGAAGTCGTCACAAGCTATACGGAATATCCTGAATTACTCAATCAATCAGGGAAAGCAATCGGCTTTATCTATAAACGCCCCATTCCACACTTTAGAAGCGAAATAGAGCGCTTTGATATCACACCAGAGGATATCAAACGCGTTAAGGAAACCGGAGAATCGGGCAAACAACTTGAGTATAATTTCTTCGAAGATTAACAGCTCTAAAAATGATTATCATAACTCGGTTTGAGACGGTCTGATTAAAAGAAGGATTAAAAGTGAAAACATGGCAAGGAAGAGATCCTGCCATGTTTTGTGATTTTCATGTCTACAGTTATGACCAATATTTTAAAGAAAAAATGATGATAAGACTCTCAACTAAACCATCTTATGCTCTCTGATCACAACCGATCAGAGGTTTTTCAAGATATCTTTAACTAGTTCCCATCACTAGACCTGCTAAGTTTTCACGATATACCAAAAGACAGAGTCGTATTTATAGATCTTAATCGGAGATTAGTACTTCATCCTCTAAAAACTCATCCTCGGTAATCCGCTGATAACGGCGATAAAAAATTATCGCAATCGGAATCGCCAATAGCACTGTTGCAATGGGCATCGTTAACCACACACCATCTAACCCCCAATATTTGGGTAAGATAAAGAGGAATGGTACCTGTAATAACAGATTGCCAATCGAAATCACCAATGCTTTTTGCCCTTCACCAATGGCTTGGAAAAACATCGTTGCCGTGACAAATAACCCATCTAAAAAAAGCACCGCTAAGTGTAGACGTAAAGCATAAGCCGTTACACTTTTTAACTCAGGATCATCTGTAAACCAACTGGTAAAAAACTCTGGGAAGATCAGCAGTAACGCCGTAATAATAACCCCTAATCCTAATCCTACATACACCATCAGTCTGGTAACATATCGAGTTGAACGAACACGCTCTTCCCCATAAAATCGGCTAATCAACGGCTGAGCTCCATTCGCAACCCCTTCCACCGCAAAATAATAGATTGTCAGGAGATAGCCGGCAATCGTATAGGCAGATACCGCGACAGTTCCACCGTATTGCACCAAGACCTTATGGTGCAACGTCATAATAAAACCGATATAAATAAAGGTGAAGAATGCGGAACTTCCTGTTAGTAAGATTGCCCCAATAAGCTTAAAGTCAGGTTTAAAATCCTGCCAAGTTAATGTCTCATCACTCTGCTTAAGAACATAATATCCTCCTAAGATCATCGCAACAATCTCCCCACCAATACTCGCTAATGCCGCTCCAACAACTCCCACACGAAAATAAGCAATCAGTAAAAATGATAGAAGAATATTCACAACAACACCTGCGGCAATATATCCCGTTGCCCGTAGAGGCGTCCCCACATTTCGCACAATAAAGGGCATCGCCAAGCTACCGATAACAAATGGGGCAGCAAAAGAAAATGTCCTGATGAAAGTAATCGCCATTTCTGCACTATCGCCGGCAATTCCTAAGACATAAACGAGCCAAGGAGATAACGTATACAAAATAATCCCTATCAGCAACCCCGGTATAAATTGTAAAAAGAGGGCTTGTCCCAGAATTTTTCGAGCCCTTTCGTTGTCATCTTCACCCTTAGAAATCGAATAGAGACTTCCAATTCCGACACCAACTAAAAAACCAAATCCTAAAAGGATCGTAATATATGACCAGCCAATATTGACTGCAGCTAACCCTTCGACGCCAATAAAGTGTCCAACAAAGAAACCATCAACAATCTGATAAGTACCACTAATAAACATTGCAAGAACGGTAGGAATCACATAGCTTGCAAATAACTTAATGACAACGACATTGTACCTTCGCACAAAGACCTCAAAGTGACCTATAACCTCAACAGTTTACTCTGGTTTTCAATAAAAAAGGAGAGGGAGTCAAAAATTTAGTTGAAACGTTATCTCCGCGTTACAATAGAGTTTTATAATACTAAAAACTCTATTGACTAGAGTTCCCTTTCAAGCACATAACATCCGTTAGCTTCAGAGATGTTATTACTTCTTTAGGTAGGTTGAAACGATGCTTAACTTTGACAAAGTTTGGTCACTATACGATACATATTACAATCAAAAACAGCTGTTCCCAGAGAGTCAAACACCCAAAAAGGCGTGCCAGTTTGTCAGCTCCCTTCTCGAAATCCAAGATCAGTATGATATTTTACTACTAGATGGCTTTGGTGTCCTCAACGTTGGCGGAACAGCTGTCCCTCATATGCCACAGATGATAAAAACACTACAATCTCTTGGTAAAGAGACCTTCGTACTAACGAATGGGGCATCTTATCCTACCGATATACGCGCAAAAATGTACCCAACATTAGGATACGATATCCAGACCTCACACATTATCTCTTCTCGCGATGCAGTAGAGGCAGAAATGCCCCATTTCAATCTCACAAAGGAGGGGAAAACTTGGGGGATAATTGTCGGTGATGGCGCTTTTATTGAAAGACTCCCGGGTAATACCGTTCTACTCTCTAAAGATAATATCGATTTTGTTGATGGCATCATCTTTCTTGCCACAAGTTACTGGAACGAGAGCTGGCAACAGCGCCTTATAGAATCCCTAATCAAGCGCCGCCGCCCAATAATTGTTGGCAATCCGGATATCAGTGCCCCCCTTGAATCATCTTTTTCTGTGGAACCCGGCTTTTATACTATTGAACTGATGAAAATGATGCCTGACCTAGATGTCACATTTTGCGGCAAACCATTTCAAAATACCTATCGAGTTGCCTTTGAAAAAATGAAAGCTGCCATTGGAGATTTTGATGTTTCTCGCGTACTTATGGTAGGAGATACGCTTCATACAGACATTTTAGGTGGAAATGAAGCGGGTTGTAAAACATTGCTCAAAGCAGATTGGGGATTCCTTCGAGGACGTGATCCGATGCCATTTATTGAAAAGTCTGGTATTCGCCCAGACTTTATCATCAAAAATCATTAGCTCACTCCCATCCATCGTTGAATGAAGCATAAAAAAAGAGATCAAAGGATGCCCTTCAATCTCTTTTTTGCATTTTAAGTTCCGGTATAACCTACAACAACATCAATCGGCAAGATCATCGAGTGATGAGCCTTTTAAAAAATATCGAAAACTTTCACTTCAACATCTTAACAAAGAATCATTGATGGCTCTAACAGCTGATCTCTTCTAAATATCCCTATTTACATCCAGACGAAGATGTAAGATCACCAATTTAGAGTAATTCCTGCCTGACGTAAAAATCTTTGCTCAGCATGAAGGTCTTCTTTAAAAAGCGGATGATCCCGCAACCAACCTTTACCAAAGCGGAGTTTAATCTCCCGATCTGCTACCATTATTTCCACATCTGGTGATTCCTGTAAATATCGCCCTCGATTAAAGAGTACGGAAACACGTAACAATAAGGTAATAAGCAGTACATATTCTGGCATCCCTTTAAAATCATCGAGATCTATTTTACGCTGATGGTTATAAATAATCGTTGCCAAAATCTTCTGATCTTGTTTACTAAACCCATCTAAGTCCGCATGCTCTACTAAATAGGCAGCATGCTTATATTGACGATGATGTGAAATAGAGAGTCCTATTTCATGCAAGTAAGAGGCCCATTTGAGATATCTTAACGCAGCCTCATCAAGCTGAACCTTCTGCCCTTCTGGATCTTTTAACATCTTCGCCAGCTTTAAACTTGTGATTGCCACACGCCGCGCTTGATCCTCATCTGCACCAATTCGAGTAATAAGACTACTAATCGTTTCATCTCGCCGATCTTTTTGATGTACGCGTCCTAACAGATCAAACAGCATCCCTTCCCGAAGGGCGACATTCGTTACCGATAAAGCTTTAATGGACAATATTTTAAAGGCCGACTGTAAAATCACTAAACCCGCAGGCATCACATCTGCACGTTGATCACTTAAATCAAAGAATTTTGCAATCCTCTTATTTGACCCTAAATCAATAAATTTTCGTGCCAGTCGTTTAAGTGCCTCACTTGTAATTAACTCATCTTGTAAGCCAATATATGACAGCAATTCTCCAATAGTACGGATTGTTCCTGAAGCCCCAACAAAATAAGCATCTTGATAAGGAATTAAATAACGCAATGGCTGCAATTCAGATTCAACAAACATCAAAGCTTGATCATAAGCTCTTTGCGAGATGTCACCATCTACAAAGAACTTTCGCGTCATATTCACACAACCTACATCACGACTATAAGCCTCTTTGATATTATTCTCTCGACCTAAGATAAACTCTGTACTACCGCCCCCAATATCCATGACAAATAGATCTCGATCAGTCACATTCGCATATTGTGAAACCCCCAGATAAATCAAACGAGCTTCTTCTCGTCCAGAGATAATATCAATTGGTAACCCCAGCGCTTCTTCCGCCTCTTTAATAAAGATGGGATCTTTCATTTTCCGTAAAGTTAAAGTCCCCACCGCACGACAATTTTGAGGGGAGATATTCGCTAAACGCTCTCTAAACTTCCGTAAGCAATGCAATGCCCGCTCACGAACCATCGGATCGATACCCCCGCCTTTTAATAAACCATATCCGAGCTGGACCATCTCTTTAATACGATCTAATACTAAAATACGGCCATTGTCTTCCTGCATTACTGCCATGTGGAAGCTATTTGACCCTAAATCAATAACAGCATAAATATGATCCTTCATGGTTCACCTCATTCTTCTACGCTTTTTCAGCAAGATAATTACTTAGCTTCACAAAATCTTCGATATGCAAATTCTCAGCTCGAATCTTTGGATCGATCCCTAAATTCTCAATCTCTTCCTCTACCAATAACGGTTTAAGATTATTTCGTAACATTTTACGTTTCATTGAAAATGCTTCTTTAACCACCTCAAAGAATCGTTGATCATCCTTAATACCATAGGGATTTCCCTCATAAGGAATCAATCGTACAAATTGACTCATCACTTTTGGTGCAGGATCAAATGATTCCGGTGGGATTTCTAATAATGGTACCACCTCGCAATATCGTTGCACCATAATCGATAACCGACTAAATGCTGGATCACCAGGATGTGCCGCCATTCTTTCAATGACTTCTTTTTGTAACATAAAGTGCATATCCTCAATCTTTTCAACATTACTTAAAAGATGGAATATTATCGGGGTCGAAATGTTATAAGGTAGATTCCCCACAACACGTAATTTACCTCCTACTTTACATAGTTTTGGCAAATCTACTTTTAACACGTCTTCATTAATAACGGTTAAACCTTCCAACGTCCGTAAATAATCGATAAGATCACGATCTAATTCAATGACCGTCATTTTCTTCGCCGCATTCAAAAGCGGTCTTGTCATCGCCCCTAAACCTGGCCCAATCTCTACCAGGTTTTCGCCAGGCTGCGGCATAATGCTCTGAATAATTTGAAAAATGATACTCTCATCAATTAAAAAATTTTGCCCAAAACGCTTACGGGCCTTGTGTTGTGGTTTATTCATAAAGTTATATCTTACTTTTATTTATCTTATATTCATGAAAACAATAATCCATTGCCTTCTTCTATTCTATCTTAAGTTGCTTTAAAGATTGTGACTAGAAAAAAAGCTCCGAGGGTTCATCTAACAACCACTCGGAGCTTTTTCATGTCATCTATTTCAACCTCTTTTTTACATCAATCTTCTAGAACAAGATCTCCTATCATCAATACCTGCTCTGTATTCTCATCAGCACATCCTGCTGATTTTCATGCATAAGACTTATCATGCATGCAATGCCAGTCTTTCTACTACTAGTTACCGATTCTTTTCTCAACATAGACATCTGAAAGCATTCTATTGAGCCACTCATCAAAATTTGCTGCGGCTTTCTTTCTAAAGTAATATTCACGAGCAACATTACGAATCACTTCATCATCCTGAAAACCTTTTCGGCGGTCATCTACTTTAATTAAATGATAACCGTAAGCCGTACGAACAGGTTGACTAAGCTCTCCTTCTGGCAAACGTACCATTGCTTTTTCAAATTCTGGCGCTAACTGCCCAAGCCCTACCCAGCCTAAGGCGCCATCTTCTGCAGCGGAAAGAGGGTCTTGTGAGTTCGCTCTTGCGATATCTTCAAAAGAAGCTCCTCCCGAGATAATTCTCTCACGAAGTCGATTCGCTTCCCGCAACGCTTTCTGCTCTGAGGCATCTTTATTAACCGCAATAAGAATATGACTCACTTTGTGCTGTGACACATCCGCATTCATCATTTTTTTCTTAATATTTTGGAATTCTGCCGTCTTCATATAGAGATCGATCTCGTTTTCAGAAAAGTTGGTGCTTTGAACAATCTCATTTTGAAGGCGCGATGCTAACATTTGTCCCCGAATATTTTCACGGTACTCGTTATAGTCCATCCCTTGATATTGTATATACTCTTTCAAAGTTGCGACATCTGTCCCATTTCGCGCAGCAATATCTGCGATGGCGGCATCAACTTCATTATTTTGCACATAAAGTCCTGCCTGTTTTGCAAAAACATCCTGATATTTTGTGGTAATAATTACTTTAGCCACATAATCTTCCAATTCTTTTCCAGAGAGTCTTTGTCCTGGTGGAACATAGCTCATTTCATCACGAGCTAATGCCATTTCTCTCTCCCAATCTGAAAGAGTAATAATGTCATCATTAATCACAAACGCGATACCATCAACGGTTCCGAGACGCGCCATCGCGGTTGGTGAAGCTAATAATAAGACGGTAAGTAAAGATAATATACGCATTTTCATAATGATCATTTCTCAAAATTTTCAACAACTTAAAAAGGATTAAATCTCTCTAAAATTTGGTATTAGCAGAAGAATTTTACCACCTTAATGCAATTATCGCTAAGATATAATAAAATTGCCTAAGCAAATTTTTATATATCTAGGTTTTGGAAAATAATGTCAAACGAAAATAATACACAACTTGAAGCATCTTCTACTCCGGAAGAGACAAATCTCACGCCACAAGAAGCACGCCAGAAACGCATTGAAACATCTCAACAGTTGTTACAAAAATTGTCAGAAGAATATCCGACAATTTTCCCTCAACCCAAAGATGGTCGTCCTGTCGCACTTGCTATTGGTATTCATAAACAACTTATTCCTGTTGTGACAGAGTGGGGCTTTAGTGCCGTGAACCTTCGTTCAGCACTCTCATGGTACACAAAACAGCTTCGCTATCAACAAGCGGTTGTTCATGCGCCACATCGTACGAATCTTGATGGTACAGAAGCTGAAGTTATCGATGATGAGCATCGTAATCTTGCGAAAGAAAATGTTGAAAAAATTCAATCTATTCTTGCAAAGAAAAATCCAGAAAGAGCGAAAAGAAGAACAGAGAAACGTGCAGAAGGAGCGCCTAAAAACCGTAAACCTAAAGCCCCTCGTTCAAATAACTCGACTGCGCCTAAAAAGTCAGCTCCTAAAGCGCCAGTATCACTTGATGAGAAGATGCAATCACTTCTTAACAAATTCAATCAGTAATTAATTAGTAAAAAGTCATCTATGAAACAAATTCCTATTCGTCTTCTTCAAAACGCCCTTGAGCACATTGCCAACACGCATCAAGTTGAAATCGATCCAAACCTCGTGCTTAAAAGCGTCGAAAGAACGCGAGATATTAGTCACGGCGACTTTGCGAGTAATATCGCAATGATGACCGCTCGAAATCTTCAATCAAATCCTCGTGCTGTTGCCGAGATGCTGATTGAAGCGATCGGTGAGCAACCTGAAATTGCAAAAATTGAAATTGCCGGCCCTGGCTTTATCAACTTTACTTTTAAACCTGAAATTTACCATCAAGAACTTCGTGAAGTCTTATCTCTTGATGACAAATATGGCTATAACAATGCCGGCAATGGTGAGAAAGTACAGATCGAATTTGTTTCAGCAAATCCTACAGGTCCCTTACATGTTGGTCACGGCCGTGGGGCTGCTGTTGGAGATTCAATTGCACGCGTTCTAGAAGCGAATGGCTTTGACGTCACTCGTGAGTTTTACTATAACGATGCGGGGGCACAGATTGATAATCTTGCAGCCTCTGTTAAAGCGCGCATTGACGGGATTACACCAGAAGATAACGCTTGGCCTGAAGATGGTTATCGGGGTGAATATATCGTTGAAATCGCAAAAAGCTACCTCGCAAAAGAGAGTGTTACAGCGGATGATCGCAAAATCACAGCTTCTGGCGATAAAAATAACATCCAAGATATTCGAAACTTTGCTGTCGCATATCTTCGTCGTGAACAAGATCTAGATCTTAAAGCGTTTGATATCAACTTTGATGTCTACTTCCTTGAATCTTCACTGTATCAAGACGGCGCGGTCGATAGAGTCGTTGAGCGCTTAGTGGAAAAAGGTCAAACTTACGAAGAAGATGGCGCTTTATGGCTTAAAACAACCGATTATGGCGATGATAAAGATCGTGTAATGCGCAAAAAAGAAGGTGGTTATACCTACTTCGTACCCGATGTGGCATATCATGAAAAAAAATGGAATCGCGGCTTCAAATTTGTGATTAATGAACAAGGAGCTGATCATCACGGAACAATTTCTCGCGTCAGAGCAGGTCTTCAAGCGTTAGATATTGGCATTCCAAAAGGTTGGCCGGAATATGTTCTTCATCAAATGGTGATGGTATTAAGAGATGGTCAAGAAGTCAAAATCTCTAAACGCGCAGGCTCATATGTCACACTCCGAGACTTAATTGATGAGGTAGGTAAAGATGCGACCCGTTACTTCTTAGCCGCAAGAAACCCCGACTCACAACTTCAGTTTGATATTGACCTAGCATTATCACAATCTAGTGACAATCCTGTATACTACATTCAATATGCTCACGCTCGTATCTGCTCTATTCTCTCTGAACGCGAACGCCGTGGTGATGCTTTCAATGCCGAATTTGCGATCCAAAATCTTAACAAGCTCACGATGATTCAAGAATATAAACTGATGCGGACACTCTCCACTTTTGGCGAAATCGTCATCACTGCTGGCAATAACCGCGCACCACATCTCATTGCAAATTATCTTCAAGATTTAGCGGCAGATGTGCATAGTTACTACAATGCAAAAGATGAGACGGGAAATGCCATTCGTATTTTAACGGAAGATGCAGAAGCAAAAGGATTACAAGACGCAAAGCTCTATCTCTTGATGGCAGCTAAACAAGTCCTAGCAAATGGTCTAAATCTTTTAGGTCTTTCTGCACCGACAAAAATGTAGGGACATTCAATAATGGTGCAACTAGGACAAGTACAGTCAAAAGAAAAATGGCGCAGAGTAAAGAGCCTTCTGCGCTACTTTCGTCGACCGCCAACAAAAGCGGAACTGCTTTTTTATATTATTCTTGTTGCACTCGTTGTTGCCGGCACCCTCTTTTTTGCAGATCGTGCAGAAAAGAAGGCTGAAGAGAAGGAAGCTCGAAGAATTGCCCGCATGGAACGCTTAGCAGAGCTGGAAAAAGAGCGAAATAAACCTTTTTCTCCCGATGAAATTCAAATACCGGAATCGGAGTTCTCTTTCTACGAGCAATTAGCCAATCGTTCATTTCATATTGCGGGTGAAGAGGCCATTGGTGGTGCACACTATGTTGAACCAAAACCGAAGCCGAAATTTGAATTAATCAGTGAGCCCTCAGGCTATGCTTCTGTAGATACGGAGCTAAAAAATGAGTTTGCGCTGGAGTTACTCTCCACCTCAGAATCTTATAAAGAACCCATCCCGGCACCAGAAAATGGCCCTCGAAAAAAACTTCAAACAGGTAGCTTTTCTTCAACCTTTGAAGCAAACATCCATAAATCCCAACTAGAATCCCTAGGCTATAAACCCGAGATTCAAAAGGCAAATGTCAATGGGAAAACGATCTTCCGTGTAAGGATCGGTCCTTTTTCCGCAAAAGATCTCGCGCAAGTAAAACGTAATCTTGATATGCAGCAGATCAAATTTATTGAGGTTAAGCCTTAATATTTTTCACTTTTTTCACCTATATTTAAAAACGTAAAGCACTATGCTTTCACTGAAAAAATAGCGTATAGTATTTAACAATATCGTTTTTAATCATTAATCAGCACAACTTAAGGTTTTATTTATGTCACGTGGAATTAATAAAGTTATTCTTGTCGGTCGTTTAGGAAATGATCCTGACGTCCGCTATACCGCTAGCGGAAGCGCGGTAGCAACGATTTCAGTCGCAACATCAGAAAGCTGGAAAGATCGTAATACAGGACAACAACAAGAGCGTACAGAGTGGCATCGTGTTGTTTTCTTTGGTCGTTTAGCAGAAATCGCCGGTCAATACCTTAAAAAAGGTAGCCAAGTATATGTCGAAGGCTCTCTTCGTACTAACAAATATACCGATAAAAATGGTATCGAGCGTTACAGCACAGATATCAACGCAAACGAATTACAAATGCTCGGTGGTGGCGGAGGCGGCGGTGGAAACTTCGGTGGGCAGCCAATGCAAGATGACTACTCCAACAATTTTAACCAAGCACCACAACAAAACAACTACGGTGGCGGGCAACAGCAACAAGCCCCTCGTCCAAACCAAGGCTTTAACCAGCCTAAGCAACAAGAAAGCAGTATGGCTGACTTCGATAGCTTTGATGACGATGTTCCATTCTAGTTTAAAGAAAATAAGTTTTTGAAAATATAAACCTAATGACTGTCAAGTTGTTAGGTTTTTTTGTGATATAAGACATAACCCCTACTTCAATCTATCTATTCGTGCATTTTTATCATGAGTAAAGCACTATTAATGAGAGCTGTCGCTGTTTCAAGCTCTCAAATATGACAATAAAATCAAACTCATTACCCCTCTCATAAAAGGAGAACTCCTGATATGCCAGAAACTTGTCATTTTCTACACTCTAAATGGTCACAAAAAAAATCCCTAAAAGCGGGGATTAGAACGGAAGCCTTAACCTATCGAAAAAAGATGACCGATAAAGATGTCCAGAGTTTATCGAAGGAAATCTGCCAAAAAATCCTATCCCAACTTTCCGCCCCCCCAATAAACATTCACCTATTCTTACCAATGAAAAAGAATCATGAAGTGGATCTTCAAAGCCTATTGCCGGCTCTTTGGGAGCGTCACGATAAAGTATATGTTCCACGTGTAACATCTAATCAAACCCTTGAGCATGTTCGCTTATTGCCGGAAACTCTCATTAAAGAGAACCGCTGGGGAATTCCTGAACCAACCCTCGATAGTTTACCCGCTAGTAAGGAGGAAGTTCAAGAGATCCAGATCGCTCTAACTCCTCTACTAATATGTGATAAAGAGGGGTTTCGAGTCGGTTATGGCGGGGGATTTTATGACCAATTCTTCCAAGATCATCCTCATATCACAAAAATTGGGGTCGGATTCTTTGAGCCGATTACTAAAATCCTCGATACCTATGAGGGAGATATTCCTCTTGATCAATATATTTCACCAAGGACAATCACGCGCTTTCATTCCTAAAAATGGTAAAATGACTTCTTCAGAAATCAACGCCCGTTATGGAGATACCCAAGATGTTATCGCTATCAAAGTTTACGCGTACTTTCTACAACCATCTACTGCTCTACTGCACAAAAATCTTTATTGTCATGTCTGGTGTTGTGATCGCACCCATGCTAATCACTGGCTCTTTACAACTTCCCCCGATTTTAGGAGCTGTTGCCGCTGCGCTTTCCGACCTCGATAATCATATTAAAGGGCGTGTTAAAAATATTGGGCTGATTCTGCTAATCTTCTTTTTAGCAGCTACCGCCGTCGAACTTATTTTCCCCTATCCTTTTGCCTTCCTTTTACTCTGTATTTTTGGCACAGCTTCATTAATTATGCTGGGCGCTTTGGGGGATCGCTATGCAACCATTGCTTTTGGTACATTAGTGTTAATGGTCTATACCATGCTCACCTTCGAAGCCGATCGAGCTTGGTATATCCAACCGAGCATGCTGATGATTGGAGCACTTTGGTATCATCTCATTTCGCTGCTCTTCCACTTTATCTGGCCCGCCAGACCTATGACAGAGTCTCTTGCTGATTGTTATAAAGATCTTGCACGCTTACTAGAACTGAAATCTCGCTTCTTCGATCCTGATGAAGGTGAAAGTATTAAGGAGCTAAAACTCAAGCTTTCCATCGCCGGCAAAGCCTTAACCACAAAATTAGATAATATTCGAGGCGCAATTATTCGCCGATTACAAAATGAACGAGGACAAAACCCCTTTCCTGAAATTCTCAATTACTATCTTGTGGCCCAAACGATCTATGAGCGCGCCGCATCTGTTCATGTAGAATATGAATTACTTCATAAAAAATTCCTTTATAGCGATCTTCTCTTTCGCTTCCAACGTCTAATGATGCAACAAGGGCAAACAGCCCTCAAAATTTCTGAAGCAATTAATAAGCACGAAGAGTACGATCATCCCCAATATCTCAACAGACTCTCCACCCGTTTAGATGAAACGATTCAACGTCTCAAAAAAGCGGGGAATCATGAAAAAGAAATATTCACATCTCTTGAAAACCTGTTACATAATCTCGAACAGATCAATGCCCTCTTTTTAAAAATGCAAAGTGGACTTGCTGCAAATGAATTACTCAATGCAGAACTGCACCAACTACTCCCTAAAACCGAGCAGAAACTGCGTTTAAAAGATCGCGCCCTCGATATTTTCCAAAGACTCACCAGCCATCTGACTACAGAGTCTGAAATATTTCGTCACGCAATTCGTATGAGCTTTGTGATGGGTGCCGGTTATCTTATTATCTGGGGCGCCAATTTAGGCAATATCTATATTCTCAATGGGCATGAAATTACGACTCGCATTTACTGGATTATGCTCACCGCAATTTTTGTTTGCCAGCCAAACTCTACCGCAACCAAGACCCGAATTACAAAACGATTCTCCGGCACTGTACTGGGAGTTATCACCACCCTTATTTTCTTACAATTCTCTCCATCAATCTCATTGCAAGCTCTCGTGGTGATCTTAAGTGGAACACTCTTCTTTGTCTTTAGTGCGGCACGCTACTCTTTTGCAACAGCGCTCATCACCATCATGATCTTGATTGGTTTTAACTTAAATGACTATAACTTCATAGCACCTGAACGCTTAATCGATACAATGCTCGGTTGTGGTCTCGCCTGGATTGCGGCACGTTATATTTTACCCGATTGGCGCTATTACAACATCCCTAAAACCTATGATAAAGTCGCAGAACAAAATAGCGAATACTTAGCCCAGATTCGTGAACAATACCACTTGGGCAGAAGTGATCACCTAACCTATCTCACCGCTAGAACTCGTGCTAGCGAAGCTGATAGCGAGCTCTCTTCCCTTTTCTCATCTCTTTCCGCGTCTCAGCAACATGATGCCGAGATGCTTCATGAAATCTTTAACAACCTCTGCTTAAATAATACCTTTTTAGGCTATCTTTCAGCATTAGGAGCACACAGAGAAAAAATTGATAATGAAGAAGTACTTGCGCTACTCGATAGAACGACAAACTTCATTATCACAACACTCAATACCAAACAATTTGATCAACCCTACTATAGCGCCTTGAAACGAGAAATCTTTAAGCTACAACATCACGAAAGTTGTACAAAAAATAATGTATCGACAATTTTATTACAACAATTAATGCTCCTCCTCAGAACCTTACCCTCCTACTTAAAAGCACTCTTCAAAGCCTAAGAGAAATTGAGGCAGATATTCCGAAAAAAACCTATTTAATGCTATGATGGTTTATTAAATAATTTATAACATGTTTATTTTCAAGGGAATTTATCATAATCTCCTTCTCTTATGAAGATATTGTTTAATAAGAGAATATCGTGATATTGATAATTTTCGATAATCTATTTATAAGGAGCCTCAGTATGCCAAATCGTATTCGATATGATATCTATCCGCCTAAAGGATCGATGGATCTCATCTCTCACACGGAAAGTGCTATTTTAAAGAAAACGGCAAAAGGGGAACTTTATCCTCTCTTTAGAAATTGTACATTAGCGGTTCTAAATACCGGTAGCAAAACTGATGACCCTCATATTATTTTTAATAAATATAAAGATTATGATATCGAGCTTATTCGGACTGAACGTGGGATAAAACTTCGACTCTACAATCCACCGCAAGAAGTTTTTGTCGATGGTAAACTCACCGATGTCATTCGCCGAAATCTCTTCTCCGTGCTCAGAGATACCCTCTTCATTGACTCTGTTTCCAATTTATATCAAGAGTATAAAAATGGTTCAGGCTCCATTCTTGAAGATACGGTAGAAACTCGAAATTCCCTCACCACAGATTTTGTCTTTGCAATTCTCCGTAACGCCAATGCATTACGTACGGATCAAGACCCTAACATTATAGTCTGTTGGGGAGGACATTCCATCAATAAAACCGAGTATGATTATGGTTATGCTGTAGGACAAGAACTTGGTGTTCGCCACTTAAATATCTGCACCGGTTGCGGCCCCGGCGCTATGGAAGCCCCTATGCGTGGTGCTGCGGTAGGTCATGCGAGACAATCAAATAAAGAGAGTCGCTTTATTGGTATCACAGAAACCTCTATCGTCGCAGCAGAACCCCCTAATCCTCTAGTCAACGAACTCATCGTCATGTCTGATATTGAGAAGCGTTTAGAGGCTTTTATTCGCCTAGGTCATGGCGTCATTATCTTCCCTGGTGGAGTAGGTACTGCGGAAGAATTTTTCTATATTTTAGGATTACTTCTGCTACCACAAAATAAAGATATCTGCTTACCACTGATCTTAACGGGCCCCAAAGAGAGTGAAGAGTACTTCCGGACACTGGATACTTTTATTGAAAAGACATTAGGCAAAGATGCACAAAAGCTCTACGAGATTATTATTGATGATCCTGCCGCAGTTGCGAAAAAAATGAAGGTCGCAATGCCACACGTCAAAGAATGTCGTCAACAACGAGGAGACTCTTACTGTTATAACTGGCTGCTGACTATTCCAAAAGATTTTCAAAAACCCTTTATTCCTACCCATGAAAATATGGCGGCTTTAGACCTGCATTTAAACCAGCCTAAAGATAAGCTTGCTGCGAACTTACGCAAAGTATTCTCCGGTATTGTTGCCGGAAATGTGAAAGAGTTCGGTGTCAATGCTATTGCTGAAAAAGGACCTTTTGAACTATCCGGCGATCCGGCATTAATGGAGATGGTTGATGAGCTTCTCAAAGACTTCGTCGATCAACAACGAATGAAGCTTCCCGGCAGTGAATATCGCCCTTGCTATGTCATTAAAGGCTAATCTCACTCCATCAGAGCAGTTCTATTGATGAATATTAATCACGCCCCAAAGGTTTAAAACTTTTGGGGCGTTTTCCCTTTTCTCAATCAAAACTTTACAATTCATCGCTTCATAAAAAGACTCATCTTTGATGACTCTCTCAACTCTTCCGAATATGATGAAGAAAACAACCTTTCATTTTTTACACTTATTGACACTAAAATCACCACTATCCAGTATATTGAGATAAATAGAGATTATTCCCTTCTCTATTTATTGACCACAAACATACTATTCTCACCTCAAAAGAGGAGATCTCTTCTTATGAAAAAAACAACTCTGCTCATCGCTCTTTCAACGATAAGCCTATTTTCACAAGCTTTTGCACTGACCAATGAATGCCAGAAAATCGAAAATCCTTATTTACCGATTTATGATTCTAAAGAAACACGCCAAGAAATCTTTACGAACAATGGCCAATATATTCTTCAAATATTAAAACAAAATTCTATTGACTCTATTGATGAAACTAGACTAAACCTGCTACTGACTTGCATGAGAGACTCAACTAAACTTGGCGATCCTGTCTCAGCTGTCGCATTCAGTAATATGCTGCTACAACTCGAGAAACAAGAAGCCTTAAAAGAAGCCTATCTCACTCGTATTATTGCAAACTCGCACCAACAATATGATGTTATGACAGATTTAAAACGCCTATTTCGACGTGTAGGACCTGATGATCAAGTGCTCGAAATGGCCTTTAAAGATAAAAATGACGCTGATTTTATCGAGATATTTTCCACAGAATCTCATCTTGCCGTCAGTGATGTTGAAGATCTTCAAATGGCATTTAAGGACAACTGGGACAACATGCCGGCACTTGCAGCCTACTTACTAAATAATAGTAAAAAGGATTCTATCACAGAGATGCTCGGGATTATTACACTCCAAGAACACAGTATTAACAACTTCAAAACCCACGAGAACAATTTAGAGGATCACCTCATTATCGCCGACTATCTCATGGATCATCTTGAATATCGCCCAAGCTATGAGTTCTCAAAATCCCTCTATGAAACAACACTCTCTCAAGGATCTGACTCTCAAAAATCCCATGCTAAAAAACAGCTAGAAACACTTGATGCTCTCTTTACTCAAAAGCATCAATAAAGTCGCTATCTCATCATTCAAAAAGCGTATTTCATAAAAATACGCTTTTTTGTTTTTAACTATTCATGACTACTCACAATAAGGCTTGTGTTCAAGGATCTTTCATTGTTTTTCTGAACCAGAGTACTTTACGAATCACATCATACAGCCAATTAAATATCACGGTATAAGGCAAGAAAAAGAGCAAAATCCCAATATCCATTAAAAATGCTGCCCACATCGTCATATTCAATAAGCCAGCAATCATTGGAACCGTCATAATAATTAACCCCAATTCAAAAATAAGCGCGTGAATCACTCGTATCACAAAGCCTCGATCCTTTATAAAGGATCGAGTTATTCGATCAAACAAAATATTATAAACAAAATTCCAAATAACGGCTGTTGTCGCAATCATAAGAGTCATCATCCCCATTTCAGAAAGGGAACGATTTAACAAGAATGCAAAGAGTGGCGCACAAATTAATAACGCAATGGCTTCAAACAATATTGCATGCAAGACTCTCTCTTTAGAAGATCGATTCGTAGAATCATACGCCGGAAAAGAAGATAATAATGGTACTGTCTCATGATGGGGGCAAGGTTGTGCTTTCATTGAAAACTCCTCTTGAAAAATCAATATCAAAAAATATGTGATCTTCCCCTTTTTATTTGCAAATGATGGCATTGCTTCATTTTTTTTAGGCAAATAAAAAGGGAAGTCCGTAGTGTTAACGGGACTCCCCAGAAGCTTTATTGTAGAATAATTCATGACTAAAAGTCTAGTTTTCTATTCCAATCCCTTCATATCAATATTCTGTAAAATATCTCTCATACTTTCAGGCGAAATCTTTAATAATGTAGTACTTTCACCACTATCATCTTCAAAGATAAGCCCTGCGATATCACGATCCAGCATCATAATTCGAACTTTCGCACTCCCGGAACTGTCAGGAAATTCTTCTTCAATCTCCTCATTTGTTTGAATTGTGATCTTCCGAATGTGCTGAATATAGAGTTGCTTCTCTTCTAAAAACTCCCAGCGATAATACTGTCTTAATTTAAAGCTATCTACATAATCCTTTAGAATGTAGATATCTAACCCTTCTCCATTTTTTTGTAAAATAGACATATTTAACAATGAAGTATCACCTTCCGCCACGGCAACAGCCCAAACACCATAAAGATCGGATTGTGTCACCTTCTCCTTATAATAAAAACCATCTTGCTCTTCAGTTACACCCACATTTAATAAAAGCCCCAAAGCTATTAATCCCGCAATGATATATCGACAGATCCGCATCTTCTACTCCTAAAAAAATGCCTTCAAAAATAATAGAGATAATTCAATATACTATTACTGAAGAATAAAAAAGAGATACCGTTTTCACGATATCTCTTTATCTTCACTAATCTGAAGATTTATCTACAGCGGTAATCTTTCGATTACATCATGCCAGGCATTCCACCCATGCCGCCCATTCCACCCATATCAGGCATTCCGCCATCTTTCGCTGGAAGGTCTGCAATCATGCACTCAGTTGTGATAATGAGTGATGCTACTGACGCTGCATTTTGGATTGCTGAACGAGTCACTTTAGTTGGGTCAAGGATTCCCATTTCAACCATATCGCCGTACTCACCTGTTGCTGCGTTATAACCGAATGAATCTTTACCTTCTTTCACAGCATTAAGCACAACATCTGCTGGCTCACCTGCGTTTGTCACAATTTGACGAAGTGGCTCTTCCATCGCACGAAGTGCAACGCGGATACCCGCATCTTGTTCATCATTATCGCCTTTAAGATCCGTAATACGTGTTAATGCACGAACAAGTGCAACACCACCACCAGGGACGATACCTTCTTCAACTGCTGCGCGAGTTGCGTGTAACGCATCTTCAACACGTACTTTTTTCTCTTTCATCTCAACTTCTGTTGCCGCACCCACTTGGATTACAGCAACACCACCTGCGAGTTTCGCAACGCGCTCTTGAAGTTTCTCTTTATCGTACTCTGAAGTTGCTTCTTCGATTTGTTGCTGAATTTGCGCAACACGAGCATCAATCACAGTTTTGTCACCATTACCGTCAACGATAGTAGTAGTTTCTTTATCAACAACGACACGTTTGGCGATACCAAGATCTTCAACTGTTGCTTTCTCAAGGCTCATTCCAAGCTCTTCAGAAATCACTGTCCCGCCTGTTAAGATTGCGATATCTTCAAGCATTGCTTTACGGCGATCACCAAAACCAGGGGCTTTAACCGCAGCAACTTTTACGATACCACGCATATTGTTGATCACAAGTGTTGCCAGAGCTTCACCTTCAACATCTTCTGCAACGATTAGAAGTGGACGCCCTGCTTTTGCAACTTCTTCTAAAACAGTGATCATCTCACGGATATTACCGATTTTTTTATCACAAAGAAGAACAAATGGGTCTTCAAGTTCTGCGGCCATTGATTCTTGGTTATTGATGAAATATGGCGATAAATAACCACGGTCAAACTGCATACCTTCAACTGTTTCAAGAGAGTTCTCTAAACCCGAACCTTCTTCAACAGTGATAACACCCTCTTTACCAACAATTCTCATTGCTTCAGCAATAATTTCACCCACTTCTTTATCTGAGTTTGCTGAAATCGTCCCAACTTGTGCGATTGATTTATCATCTTCACATGGTTTAGAAATTGCACGGAGCTCATCAACTGCTGCTGCAACCGCTTTATCGATACCACGCTTGATATCCATTGGGTTCATACCCGCTGCAACGGCTTTCATTCCTTCACGAACGATCGCTTGCGCAAGAACTGTCGCAGTTGTTGTACCATCACCTGCAGTATCTGCAGTCTTTGAAGATACTTCACGCACCATTTGCGCACCCATATTTTCGAACTTATCTTCAAGCTCAATCTCACGCGCAACAGAAACACCATCTTTAGTCACAACCGGTGCTCCGAAGCTTTTGTCTAATACAACGTTACGACCTTTTGGTCCTAAAGTTACTTTTACAGCGTTTGCAAGAGTGTTGATACCTGCAACCATTTTTTTACGAGCATCTTCGCCAAAACGAACTTCTTTTGCCATATCTATATATTCCTTCTAATTTTAATTCTTAGTTAACTTGTTTTTAAAGATTTATCTCTTCAAGATTTAAATCTTTATAAATCAAATAATGGATCTACTCTACGTGAAATCGTATTAAGCTTCGATAACCGCCATGATCTCATCTTCACGCATAACTAAAAGCTCTTCACCAGCCATTTCAACTTCAGAGCCTGAGAATTTACCGAAAAGAACTTTATCGCCCACTTTCACATCAAGCGCTTTAACTTCGCCACTTGCCAGAACTTTACCGTTACCTACTGCAAGCACAACACCACGTGATGGTTTCTCTGTTGCTGTACCAGGAAGAACGATACCACCTGCTGTTTTAAGCTCTTCTTCTTCGCGTTTGATGATCACTCGGTCATGTAAAGGACGTAATTTCATAGTTTGTTCCTCATTAAAAGATTCGTTAATCTAATATGGTTAATTTATTTATAATATCTTGTGGCTTTTGCCAAGCTTCTCACGTTAAATTCTCCGTGAAACGCATTGAAAAGAACAAGAATTCTTTCTACGTTATAATATGTGGGGACAAATTTTTTTGATTCAAGGAGGAAAGTCAAATTTATAGCATTTGACTAAAAATTAGACAACAAAACCCCTCTCTTTTAAAATCTTGCTAACCCCCTATTTCTATCTCCTCAAAAACAATATCATCTTTGTTGTGGAGCGATGCTCTTCTCATTATTTATAAGGTTAAACTCGATTCTCTAGATGCTCACTTCTATGATTACAGCTTGGCGGAACTTCTCGATTCATCAAAAAGTTTGGGCGCTCACCCTACCAATGATCCTCTCTAATATCTCTGTGCCTCTAGTAGGAACGGTTGATACTATGATTGTCGGGCATCTTAATAGCGCCAATGACATGGCCAGTGTCGGCATTGGGAGTAGTATTTATGTTTTTCTCGTGGCAATTCTTAACTTTCTACGTATGGGAACGACAGGATTTACAGCACAAGCTTACGGCAATCATAACGGCACTCAAATTCGTCAAATTCTTTTACAAGGATTACTACTTGCGCTTGGATTAGCGATTCTTCTTGGAATTTTAGCAATGCCTATTTCCAAGTTAGCCTTTATCGTGATGAACCCTGATCCTGAACTTTATTCCGGCGCTTCTAGCTTCTTCTACTGGCGACTTTTAGGAACGCCAGCAGCCCTGATGAATTTTGCATTAATAGGTTGGTTTCTCGGCATGCAGACCGCCCGTATTCCCTTTTATATGCTCATCCTCACCAATATTACCAATGTATTACTCACGTTATTCTTCCTTACCCAACTTAATATGGGAATTATCGGTGTAGCAAAAGCGGCTGTTCTCTCGGAATGGCTAGGTTTGATCGTGGGACTCTGCTTTTTACCACCACTCTTAAAAAAACAACAAGGTCAATGGCTTCTTACCGCCTTAAAAAAGTGGCATCGTTGGAAACCTCTTCTCTTTGTCAATCGTGATATCTTCATCCGTAGTCTTACGCTGCATTTCGCTTTTTTTCTTGTCACATTACAAGGTTCTAGATTAGGGGGTGACACCGTTGCGGCGAATATGATTATTCTCAATGGATTACTCATTATGGCCTATCTTCTAGATGGTTTTGCCCATGCTATAGAAGCATTAACCGGCAAGGCCATTGGAGAACGATCGAGCCAAGAACTCTCTTCGGTGATGATTGTTGCTGGGGGGTGGGCTTTGATAATTAGTCTCTTATTTATGATCGCTTTTATGCTTTTTGGAAGAGAGTTTATTAACCTTATCTCCAATATCCCCGAGGTTAGAGCAACTGCTTATCCTCTCATTCCTTACTTGACTTTATTACCGCTAATCTCTGTCTGGAGCTACCTCTTAGATGGTCTCTTTATTGGCGCAACAAAAGCTAAAGAGATGCGTAATGCGATGCTACTCGCTTTTGCCATCGCATTGCCTATTGGATGGCTCTTATTACCACTAAAAAATGATGGGTTATGGATAACCTTTCTCCTTTTTATGCTACTTCGAGGTATCATCATGATGATTGCAGCCTATCGTATTCAGCAAAAAAATGAATGGATAACATCACCTCAATCTCATTAATCCATAATGCCACCAACCCTCACGAATGGGGCTCTATGACGAATCATAAAATTAATTTAAAAAATTCTTGGATTCAGATTCAGATTCGGATTCGGATTAAAAGCTCTTCTATAAAGCGCAGTACATGATGGGGAAGAAATCTTGCAAACATTTATCATTTATATAGCAAGAGTCATTACAGATATTCTTAATACAAAAGAACGATAGAACTGCTATATGGTCCTTTTCATCCCATCATGCTAGATAGAAAAAAAGCACGTCTAATACGTGCTTTTTTCAATAATAATACTTCTCTCTTCATAAGAAATGGTTTTTCGACCATTACTCTCTTTATAGCTACTCTTACGAGACTGCATTCTAAAGAGCGAATGACGCCGTCTTGATCGAAGCTCTTTGGGCTTCTTTGGCAACGTATTCTCAAAGACTAAAGGAGCAAGTTCTGTGAGCGCTTTATCATATACTTTACGTTTAAAATGAATCACATCGCGCAATGGTAACCAATAATCAACCCACTTATATAGATCAAACTCGGGTTGGTCGACCGCATTCAGATTAAAATCATCTTCTGTCCCCACAAATTCAAGCATGAACCAGACCTGTTTTTGGCCGATACATGTTCGCTCACTTGTAGGATTTCGGCGAATCAGATTATGTGGTAAACGATAACGTAACCAACGATCTGTTCGTCCTAAAATCTTAATATGTTCAGGGCGTAATCCAACTTCCTCATAAAGCTCTCTATACATGGCGTCTTCTGGTGTCTCATTCGGATCTATTCCGCCTTGCGGAAATTGCCAAGCATCCAATTGACCGATGCGATGACCCCAGAAAAGCTGCTGATTTTGATTACACAATATGATTCCAACGTTTGCTCGAAAGCCATCATTGTCTATCATTTTGTGCCTTTATCTAAAATTAAAATATCATCCCTATTGTTCCATAAGGCGCCTTCAAAGCCAAATCTAATTTTGAGTTTCAAACCTCTATTTCTCAATGATCTCACTAAATCCTCAGAAAAAATACGGCACACAAAAGATCACAAATAATCATGAAGCAATTCCCATCGATATATATTAAAGTGAAGAGATATCAATCAAATTCGATAAACTGTAAAAGGAGTCATTCATGTTTTCATTACAAAATCAAATTGCAATGGTCACAGGTGGGGCGAACGGAATTGGGCGCGGTATTGTTGAAGCTCTTATTGAAGCGGGTGCTACCGTGATCATTGCCGATATCGATCAAGAATCAGG
>JASLEF010000066.1 GCA_030151245.1 Ignatzschineria sp.
TATGGCTCAACCGATGATACTTTGGATGTGATTGCTCCTTTTCTTGAGCAAGATTCGAGGATCCGGGTGATTAGCCAAGATAATGCTGGCGTATCAGCTGCGCGTAATAAAGGGTTGCTGTTAGCAACAGGAAAATATATCTCGTTTCTAGATGCGGATGATATTTACGATGCGCATTATATTTCATTAATGATTGCACCGTTGTTAACAGGAGAAGCCGAGGTATCGTTTTGCAAGTATAAAGAGATGGATGGCTCACAAGTGATAAGTGAATCCCCAGATACTATTAACACATTGGTGGAAGACTCTTTTATTCGTCATATCTTAAATGTTAAAAATACCCATGCAAACATGGCAATGATGCATAAAGTTGCGCATTTAAAAGCACATGATATCTGCTTTTTAGAGGGCTGTGCGAATGGGGAGGATAGAATGTTTGTTTTAAAATCCAGTTACTTTGCAAATGTAGCGTTTGTTCCTCACTATCTCTATAACTATATTTTCCGTGAAGATTCTGCCTGTCGGGCTGAGATCTCTTATGAGCGATTTTTAGCGAAGCTAGAAGGTTACTTAGCTCTAGCGCGTTACTTTGAAGATTTACCTGTAAAAAACGATGATCATCCGCATTATCTCAGTTATATCGAGACAGAGGTCTTAGGTGTTAAAAATAACTTGCGTCGTAAACTATGGGCAGATTTAAAGCGCCGTAATTTTTCTCAGGTAAGTAACTTCTTAACAGCTTATGAGACGCAATATAAAACCCCTTTTAATGTCCCTCATAAAGGATTCAAGCGAGTGACTAATTACTTTAAAATGAAGGTGATTCAAAGTAATAATCCCTCGCTTTGGTCGAAGCTTTTTCGGTAAAATTTCTAGAGTTACTTTTGTAAAAGCCCTTTACGCCATTTTGTAAATCTCTTGCGGGCGTAGGTTACGTGCTCAGTAGCAACTTTTCCGATAAATAGACTCAAAATTCGGTGGGGTAGAGAGAGATATTGGGCGATATTAGGATCAATCTCTTTGGAGACAGAAAAACACTTTTCGGCAGCGCTGCTGTCATCTAGAATCATTGCACGTCGACCAAGATTCCAAATATTAAAGGCCATTGCCTGTTTAATCGATGTTGTTAGGGGAGTAATTTTACCAATACTCTCTAATGTCATTAAACGCTTTTTGATCTGATAATCCCAATCAGCAACTGCTTTTTGATTGCTAATGCGATCTTCACCATCATGGAAGCGCTGATAGTAAACGAGCTCTGAATCATAGATGAATTTGACGCCACTTGCTGCTAAGCGGATATGCATATTCCACTCTTGACCATTTTTGAATCGAGGATCGAATCCCCCTACTTTTTTGAGTAGTTCAATTCTATGAAGGGGAAGCGTTGTAACAACACCTGTAAGAATAAGGGTTTCTATCATTTTGTTATGATCAAATGCATGATAAGTTCGCAGCTTTTCCCGATCAGGATGTTTTTGGATAAGATTACCAAAAATAATAGAGGAATCATCAAGGTATTCAAGTTTATTGGCTTGAGAAACAAGAGTTCCTTCTGCGAGATAATCGTCTGCATCTAAGAATTTAACGAAATCTCCTGTTGCGATCTCTAAGCCTCGGTTACGAGCAATACAAGCCCCTTGGTTCTCCTGTTTAATAAGAGTGATTTTATCAAGATAAGGCGTGAGCTTTTCGACAGATTTGTCAGTTGATCCATCATCTACCACAATGATTTCGATATTGTGATAGTTTTGCTGAAATACACTTTCGATACATTCTACAATAAAGCGTTCTGCGTTATAACAGGGGATAATAACGGATATTCTTTTGAGGGTTTGTTGCATAATTTAATTCTCACCAAAAAGATCGCGGGTATAAATTTTTGTTTTTACATCCTGAAGCTCTTCAGCCATTCTATTTACGATAATAATATCGGACAGATCTTTAAAAGTGTGTAAATCATCGATAATAGCGAAGCCCATGAAGTGATCTGCCGGAATATTGGGTTCATAAATCACAACATTTACTTGATGTGCTTTAAGACGTTTGATAATGCCTTGAATTGCAGACTGGCGGAAATTATCAGAGCCTTGTTTCATGATAAGACGGTAAATTCCAACTGTTTTTGGGGATTTTGCTAAAACTTGTTGAGCAATAAAATCTTTGCGGGTGCTGTTAGAGCTTATAATTGCTCCAATTAAGTTTTGGGGAATGTCTTGATAGTTAGAGAGTAATTGTTTGGTGTCTTTAGGAAGGCAATAGCCCCCATAGCCAAATGAAGGGTTGTTATAGTGATCCCCAATTCTAGGGTCTAAACAGACTGCTTCTATGATATCTTTAGTGTTCAAATCTCTTGTGGCGCAATAGCTATCTAGCTCATTAAAATACGCCACTCTCATCGCGAGATATGTATTAGAAAAAAGCTTTACGGCTTCAGCTTCGGTGGAGTCTACTAATAGAACATCCACATCTTCCTTTAGGCATGCTCCTTGAAAGAGCTCGCCAATCATACGACCCGTTTCAGACTTATCGCCAATAACAATTCTAGAGGGGTAGAGATTATCAAATAAGGCTCTTCCTTCTCTTAAAAACTCTGGAGAGAAAATAATTTTAAGGGTTGGATAGAGACCCTGCATTTTTTCTGTAAAGCCGACCGGAATCGTCGATTTGATAATGATGATTGCTTCACTTTTTCGCTTGGAGAGATCTTCAAGAACGTGTTCTATAGAAGAGGTGTCAAAGAAGTTTTTATGTTCATCATAGTTGGTAGGCGTGGCAATGATGATGATATCTGCAGCGCTATAGGCAATATTAGGATCCGTTGTCGCATGGAAGTCGGGAGCCTTTATTAAATACTCTTGAATCATATCATCCTGAATAGGAGATGTTTTTGCGTTTAAGCAAGCGATCTTATCCACATCAATATCTAATGCTTTAATATGGTGTTTTTCTGAAAAAAGCATTGCATTTGAAAGACCAACATAACCTGTACCGACAATTGTAATATTCATTGTTCGCTCATTATAAAAATCAATAGATCTAATTTTATCACATGCATTAGTATAAAATAGTATGATTGTAAATTTAGAGCATTAAATAACAATATAGGTATATTTATGAGTTTAATAAGAAAGGTTTTTTATGAAATTGTAGGGAGACCAATTAAAAAGTTTTACATAAAAAGTCTTAGGTTTTTTCCAAAGTTACACACATCATATCTTTATAAAGCGGCTTTTGGTAAAAAATTGGATTGGGAGAATCTTATTACTCTTAATGAAAAAATAATGTGGTTAAAATTCCACGAATATCATAAAGATATTTATACACAGTGTGCGGATAAATATGGTGTACGTGAATATGTTGAAAAGAAACAATGTGGGGAAATACTTAATCGCTTAATTGCTGTTTATGACCACCCTGATGAAATAGATTTTTCTATTTTACCAAAACGCTTTGCTTTAAAGTGCAATCATGGGGCTGGCTATAATATTATCTGTTTTGATAAAGATACTTTAGATGTGCAACGAGTTAAAAGGCAACTATCGAAGTGGTTGAAACAGGATTATTCACAAAACCTCTCTGAGCCTCAGTATAAAAATATTCCCCGGAAAATCATTTGTGAAGCATTCATAGAGAATAATGGGCAATTTCCTGATGACTTCAAGTTTTATTGTTTTGATGGAAAACCAGAAATAGTAATGCTATGTAGGGAGAGAAAGGATAATGCTACGAAGTTTTACTATTTTGATATGGATTGGAATCTACTTCCTTTAAATGAGACTTCAAGAGATGCTTTAGCACAAGGTGAAATTATTTCAAAACCTGATGGTTTTAACAAGCTAAAGAGCTATGCCTCTATTTTAAGTAAGGATTTTTTGTTTGTGCGAGCTGATTTTTATTTATTAGATGGAAAGCCATTATTTGGAGAGTTAACTTTTACTCCTGCAGCTGGGCTAGATCGGGATGATATAGAGGCTAATCAGTTGTTAGGTAGGTTATTAAAGTTGCCTGTAAATAGTTCTTTTTGATGAATCCTTAGTTTAATAAATGAAGGTGGGTTAGTAATGGCTATATTAAAAAAAATAAAAGAGATAGATGGTCGACGATCTATTTATTTTTTAGGAATTAAAGTTTTTTCATATCGAAGAAAAAGTCAGAAATCAAAAAACAGTCTTTTTATAAAAATTATAGAAGAAAAACTTGAAGAATTTTCTGATGTTGGTGTCAATAATAATTCTGGAAGAAGCCCTCGTATTATCGTTTCATTAACATCATTTCCTGCTAGGATGAATAGTATACATACTTGTTTATACTCACTATTAACACAAACATTAAAGCCAGATAAGGTGATATTGTGGTTAGCAGAGGAAAACTTTCCTAATAGAGAAAAAGATATTCCAGAAAGAGTTTTAAACTTGCAGAAAAATGGATTAACAATTAGGTGGTGTGGTGATACCCGTTCGTATAAAAAGCTAATACCCGCATTAACTGAGTTTTCAGATGAGATTATTATAACTGCTGATGATGATGTGATTTATTCTGATCAATGGGCTGAAAAGTTGTATTGTAGTTATGTGAAATATCCTCAAGATATTCATACTCATAGAATTACTCGTTTTGAATTTGATGAAAAGTGGCAAACAGCTGGTAAAGAGGCTTATAAAAATGGCAGCTATCTGAATAAATTAGTGGGTGTTGGGGGAGTTTTATATCCACCTAATTCTCTCTATAAAGATATATTGAATGAGAAACTATTTAGCAAATTAGCTCCTACAAATGATGATCAATGGTTCTGGTTTCAAGCGGTATTGAATAATGTCAAGATTAGGGTTGTGGAAAATAATGAAACAGATTTGATTTATACAGAAGACTCTCAGGATGTAGGGCTGTTCAATATCAATGATCATGGACCTAACCTTTTTTGGAAAGATTTTGATCGATTACGAGAGTATTATCCAGAAGTCGAGAAAAAACTGTTAGCAGAGTTAATTGATCGGTCAAATGAGTTATAGATAAATAAGGTTGTAAGGTGGTATTTTGATGTTGCTGTACAATAACTAATTCTACATGTTCCTTTATCATCTCATCATTAAAATTAACCTTAGTTTATAAAGTTATCAAGATAGCTGGAGATGGCAGTGCAATAATCCCGATGGCTATAGGTTCTAAGTTGTTTTTTAT
>JASLEF010000251.1 GCA_030151245.1 Ignatzschineria sp.
CACCGGGCTTGTCGCTTGCAACATCGCAATCGCATCTGTTAATTGAATCTCATTCCCGGCACCTCTGGGCGTTTTTTCTAGTAGCGTCATAATTTCTGCCGGTAAAATATAGCGACCAATCACCGATAAATTGGAAGGCGCGTGACCGACTGCAGGCTTCTCCACGATTCCCTGCATGACAATACTCTCTCCCTCTTGCGGCACTTTCGCCACATCGACAATCCCATATTGATCCACAAGATCTGCCGGCACCTCTTCCACCATGATCTGCGCGGCTCTTGATTGAGAGAAATTCTCCATCATCATTTGTAGATCATTTTTCGTTTGCGCCGGTGCGGTATCGACTAACACATCTGGCAATAAGACGGCAAAAGGCTCATTTCCTACCAGCGCTTTGGCACATAATACCGCATGCCCTAACCCTAAAGGCTCCCCTTGTCGAACGCTCATCACCTTCACATGGGGCGGGATAATCGCTTCGATCTCCGCTAAAATTTCGAGCTTATTTTTTGCTCGGAGAATCGTCTCTAACTCAAAGTTTTTATCAAAGTAATTCTCAATGCTCGCCTTAGAACTATGGGTGACAAGAATAATCTCTTCAATGCCGGCATTCACCGCCTCTTGCACCACATAATCAATCGCCGGGCGATCCACCACCGTGACCATCTCTTTCGGGATCGCTTTACTCGCTGGTAAAAATCGGGTACCAAGCCCTGCGACAGGAAGCACTGCTTTTTTAATCGTTGTCATACGTTACGTTCTCTATTGTCGAATTAAATTCGCTCCATTGTACTAAAATCCCCACTAAAAATGGGAAGATTTCCCCCATTTAAAGCCCCATTCTTGCTCTCTGTTGTACGGAAGTCTTATGAAGGAGAAGCCGACAAATATCTCGCCCTCATCAGCGCCCATTGCCATCACTAAATGACTCAACTTCAACAGGGGAATCATTCATTTAAAATCAATCAGATCTCAGCGACCGATCCTAAAACCGATAACTAATCCCCATCATCGGGCCTTTCTGGGTAATATCATAGACAATGCCTTTACGGCGATAATCCACGCCAATCGCGCGATAGCCCACCGCCATGGTGAAATCTTTAGTGATGGACCAATTGAAGAGGAGCGCCGCATCCCAATCTGACTTTGCGCCCCCTTTTCCTACTAAGCCCCAAGTCGTGATCGAGAATTGATCACTCAATTGATAATAACCCCGAAGCCCCGCCGTCACATCTAACCAGGATTGATTCACGCCGGCAGATCGCCCTGAAAATGGCCCACCCTGTAGTGTTAAATCCAGATCCGTATGCCATGAACGTAGCCCACCGACAATATCTAAACGCGCGGCATCATTCTCCCAAGCGGTGTACCCAGCGCCGGCAAATGCCGTCATCACCTTGCCACTGGCATGAATCTCTTTCGCCGGCACTTGCGGCGGTAAATGGTGTTCAATACTGCTATCAATATAGATAAAATCAAAGAGCAAACTATAGCGCCCTTTGCGCGCTTCCCCCATCACCATCGCCGAGAGATCCACGTTACGGATAATATCGGAAAAGCTCGACTTCACATAATGTGTCCCCACATAACGGTGCCCTAAATCCCCATGAATACTCGCCGCCCAAATATAAGGTGCCACTCGAAAAGTCCACGTCTCTTGAGAAGATACCTCTGCTGATAATGCCGGCGTTAGGCTACCCATCATCACAAGAGGTAACCAGATTCGACGAATCCCTCTCTCTTTTGCCATACTCCCTAAACGCATCTAGACTCCTATTTCCCGATGTTGATTCCGATTAATCTTTTTCACAATCATGAGCCTCTGCAATAACGTCACGCTGTAATCCTTCGGTGCTCTATCGCCTAGCGCTCACATCTCCTCGTATCGCTCTCACTCTATGGCGATGTTGATGGAGAAGAGCTATTCAAAGTGTCTCTGTTTACGGGATGACCATGGCATCTCCATGATCTGATAACGATCAATCAATAGTCGATAACCGCATCGATCCCCCACGCTCATCTCTCAATCCTGCCATGATAAAAGCAGGCTCTGAAGAATAGTACCGCCTCAACAGCTATACATCAATAGACTTTACATGACAATTCTTTACCAAGATTCCCCCACTATCCCGTAACGCTCCCACACGCAAAGATAAAGCGCAGCGCCTCACAAGCACCTAAACCACCCGATCCACTTTACGACCGGCATAAAAAAGAGCACCTATCGTGCTCGATTTTTTACCACTTCATCGTTTGCAGTAATCCCTGCAACTGCTTCCATTTTCGCATGGGCCAATAGGTCTTTAATCGCTGCGTTTGCATAGAGGCACGCTCTGCGGAAATCGCCTTTAAAGTGCGCATCGCATCGGTTAACTGCCCCGTCTCAATATCGAGATATTGCGGATATAACATCAAAGTCCCGGCAATCAGCTCCGGCAAGGTTAAACGGCGCTGACGACGATCCGCTAATGGATAGAGATCCGTTGTTAAACCCCAACCGGCATAAAAAGGAATTCCGTAACAATAGACAACCTTATCACGCAATAACGCTTCAAACCCCGAGAGAGAAGTCATCGTATGGAGCTCATCACACTGCTCCATCAGAACAATAATATCCATCTCCGGCGCCGTAATATCCGCATACTGTAGCGCTTGCGCCTCTGGAATATCCCCCACTCGATTTCCACTCACCACATCCGGATGCGGTTTATAGATAATATACGCCTCCGGATTTTGCTGTCGTACCTGCCGTAATAATCCGAGGTTTGTCCGGATCTCTTTTGTGCCTGTTTTAATGGAAGCATCATCCTCCACCTGTCCCGGCACTAAGAGAACTCGCTTTCCTTGCGGAATATCGAGCTTGAGTGAGGCATCTCCCACATTATACTTCCCCACTTTAGCCGCCACTAATGCCGACTTTAATTGCATCGCTTCTTGCAATAACTGAGGAGAAAAGTCTGTATCTGCCAAAATCCGTTCTAAACGAGAAGGCTCACTCGCATCAAAATAGATCCCACAATCATCAATCACCAGCGAGCGCGGTGCCACGAGATTAGAGCCTAAACCCAC
>JASLEF010000047.1 GCA_030151245.1 Ignatzschineria sp.
TCACAAAATCGTTAGATCGCTTTCGCTAATTTCTCTGCAAAACCAACATAAGTTGCAGGCGTTAATGCTTTAAGTTCTGCCTTAACCGCTTCATCTAATTCGAGCGTATCGATAAATTGACGCATCTCATCAATATTAATACGCTTACCACGAGTGAAGTCTTTCAGCTTTTCATACGGGTTTTCAATGCCATCACGGCGCATGACGGTCTGTACCGCTTCCCCTAAAACTTCAACGTTAGCATCTAGATCTTTTAATAATGTTTCACTGCTGACTTCTAATTTGCCATGACCTTTTAACAGACTGCTAAATCCAATTAAGGTATAACCAAATGCTGATCCGACGCTACGAAGAACCGTCGAGTCACTTAAGTCACGCTGCATTCTTGAGATTGGGAGTTTTTCTGCAAAATGAATAAAGAGCGCATTGGCAATTCCAAAGTTTCCTTCGGCATTTTCAAAGTCAATAGGATTCACTTTATGCGGCATTGTCGATGAACCCACTTCCCCAGCGATGGTGCGCTGCTTAAAGAAGTTGTGGCTAATGTAGTTCCAAATATCACGTGACCAATCCACTAAAATAGTGTTCACTCGTGTCATGGTATGAGAAAACTCCGCAATATAATCATGACACTCAATTTGCGTTGAGTAAGGGGTGAATGTTAAACCAAGATCATTTTCAATGAAGTCTTGTGCAAATGCCGGCCAATCAAAATCAGGATACACCACTAAGTGTGCGTTGTAGTTCCCCACAGCCCCATTAATTTTACCTAAATATTCTGTATTTTTAAGTTGTTTGACTTGACGCTCTAAACGGTAAATAACGTTAGCAATCTCTTTCCCCAATGTTGTGGGTGTTGCAGGTTGACCATGAGTTCTTGATAACATCGGAATTGCCGCAAACTCATGCGCCATTTCACGCATTGAGGCGATCACATCTGTTAATTGAGGAATCACGACATCATTGATCGTATTTTTAAACATTAAACCGTAAGAGAGGTTGTTAATGTCTTCAGAAGTACAGGTAAAGTGAGTAAACTCTGAAGATGCCGCTAACTCTTCATGATCTTTCACTTGGTTTTTAATCCAATACTCTACTGCTTTGACATCGTGATTCGTTGATTTTTCAATCTCTTTGACTGCCATCGCATCTTCTGCGGAGAAGTTCTCATAAAGAGAGATTAAGAAGGCTTTCGCCGCTTCACCAAATGAAGGGATTTCTTTAAAATGGGGCTCTGATGCAAGTTTGATTAACCATTTCACTTCTACCATCACGCGATATTTGATAAGCCCAAATTCGCTGACTTCCGTCGTTAAAGGTTTTACACGGCTAGCATAGCGGCCATCTAAAGGAGAAATGGATAATACAGAATGAACGCTCATAGAATTTCCTTTACTAAATACGAACACGAGTTGAAGCCATTGCTGCACTGACGAGCAACAACCAACCCACAACAAAAAAGAGACCTCCAAGTGGCGTGACCAACCCTAGATTCTTAATAGTCATTAAGGCAATCAAATAGAGGCTACCGGAGAATAAGATAGTACCGATTAAAAATGCAAAACCTGCCCATTGCAGCAGTTTTTTAGAATTCAGGATCAATAATAAAATACCAATCACAATCATCGCAACAGAATGAAACATCTGATATTGCACCGCCGTATTCCAAATCGCGGCACCACGCTCGGTAAAGTGAGCACTTAAAGCATGCGCGCCAAATGCCCCTATCACCACAGATAACCCTGCTAAAGCAGCGCCTATCACGATAAAGAAACGGCTAAAGCCCATACCTCTTTCAACATCTTGTGTCATATCGATCCTCATGATTGATAAATCTTCAATAGTTACTTCAGTAAGGTCACGCCTATGATAATGATACAGAGTACCGGGATCATGATAAACGCTTCCCTTCTTGATAAGGTGCTCGTTGATATCAGATCACCTTATTATGATAAATAGGTGTTATTTCCAAGCTCTTGCTAAGAGATGATCGATCGGCGTCACATCGGGTCTTGCGATCACTGCATAATCCTCATAAACCACGATCGGTCTTTCTAAAACGATGGGATTCGCCACGACAAATGCAATTTTCTCATCTTCAGACCAGGTAAACCACTCTAGGGCGATCGCTTTAAAAGCCTCTTCTTTAGTACGAACAACGCCATCAATCCCAAATCCTAGCTGACCTAATAGTCGCTTTATCATCTCATGAGTCAACGGAACTTCGAGATAATTGATCACCTCGTATGAGATCTTTTTCTCATCTAAATAGGCTTTTGCCGCACGCGCTTTTGAACAATCCCCATTATAATAAATTTGCCACATAATGCTTCCTTCGAACGTCGTTCCGTTATTCCATCAATATCACGAAGTGTTGCCTACCCATCTATCGCCGGCATCAGGGCATTATTCCCCCTCAAAATACCGCGATCGAATATCATCACAACACCAATCTTTACGTGATTAAATTTTGCGTATAGCGTACCATTTTTAAGCGCTTTTGGGTACTCTGAAAATCATCATTATTACGCAAAGCATGCGAAATAAGGTCTCTTTCGCTAAAGAGACTCATCAATCTCAGGGATCACATGATAGAGCCAAGCACTCCCTTCTTGAAGGCTGACAAAGATCTTCTCACCCAACGCCCGATTAGAATATGTCAACCCTCGCCCTAATGGCAAAGTGTAATCCTCAAGCGGCCATTTAACAGCTTTGAGCGTCAAGCCAGAAAGCGCCGTTAAAGCAATAACACTCACTAAGCCCTCTTTTTCAGTCGCTATCGTATAGGATTTACCCGCTTGTAGATGCGTTAAAGTCTGCTCGCCATTAGTATGCGTAAAGGCAATCTGCGGATATTGAAACGGCAAAAACAAGAGCGCTGCTTGATGATCTAACCGCCCGCCCATTGCCCCTAAGAGGAGAATCTCTTCTACACCAGATTCCACCGCCATACTAATGGCAAGCTCTGTATCAATTTCATCTTTATCTTCGGGATAAGGCACTTTCTGCCCATAGAGCGCCGGATCAATCGCCAGCTTACGACTAGAATCAAAATCGCCCACCCACAGATGCACCCCCGCTTCGAAAGAAGCCGCTTTATCAATCCCCTTATCGACGGCAATCAACAGACTCTCCTGAAACCAATCCGAATATTGCGCCCGTACGAGATCAAAATTTACTGCGCCCGGCAATAGTAATATTGCCCGTTTAAATCGCCCGCGCTGCTGCTTTTCTTCCATGATCGCTCTCTTTCGTTTTATGAAATATTGTCATCTAGATCGACAGACTTGATCTTCGGGTTCTCGGGGAGATAATCCAACACTCTAGTGGGCGGAATATCCGCGATAACATCCGCACGTTTTGGCGTAAAAATAAGCGTTGTCAGCGCCTTATTTAAGGGCACCCACTCCAACGTTTTAATCCGCATCAAAGCGATCACTGGCACATGAACCGCATTTGCTAAATGCATCACCGCAGTTTCCACAGAGATAATCAGATCACTCTCTTGTAACATTGCCGGCAATTCAAAGAAATTATCTAACGCACTAAAAGGTTTCGTATTTCGTAATTGATGGGTCGCAATCAGCGCCTCAATCTCGGGAAAAATCTCGGGTATCCCATTAATAATAAAGAAGGTCTCTTGCCATTTTGGCATCGCTTGCATCAGTTCAATCAGCTCTCGAACCTGATCAAGCTTCCAAGATCTCCGAGGATTTTTAGCAATATGATTAATGAAGACAATCGGCTGATCCGCTTTAACACCCCACTGCTGCAGTTGCGCTTTCGCATTTTGCTGCCACTGCTTTGGAATATTCACAAAAGGATAACGATCCTCCTGAAACATCATCACGCCACCAATCTGTGCGAACCAATATCCGTAATCATCACTGATATGGCGCTCTTTTCCTTGATAAGGCTTGACCACCTCAATCAGCGCATCTAACTTTTTAAGATCCCGCTTTTGCGCTAATTGATACCATTTATAACGAATATCCATCCCCATCGCAAAGCCTTTGTCGCCGGCGATCTCTCGCGCTAATCCCGCCCCATTGAGAGAAGCTAACGTCTCAATAGAGACCACAATCGGATACGCTTCTAGCTTTGCCGCTTGGATACTTTCTGCTCTTAAAGCTGGGGAGTAGTTTTCACGATAAACTTTATGGAAGAAATCACAGGTTTCTACCCAATCGTAGAGGGAGTATTTCTGAAGAAATGGCCATTTCTTAGCATCACTAGTACATCGCACCTCTTCAATAAAGAGATCCATCTTCAGATGCGGATAGGCGGCTTTAAAAGCTTTAAAACCATTTTGTAGGTAGGTGAAATCCCCAATCGCTAAGTGAGCAATAAAGAGAATCTTCTTAGAACGATCTAATAGCTCCGCCGGCACTTTTCCAAGGAGTAACGAACGCTGCATTAAAATATGGGGTTCACCCTCCTCTAAAAAGATCTCCCCTTCGGTTTTAAAATCGAAGGCTTCATAGAGTCCTTTTGCTGCAATTTGCGCATGCAAAATCACGCGATCGCTCTCCGCTAATACCGCACATTTCTTTAAGGCTTCTTTTAAGAGTAATTTACCGAGCTTTTGACCGCGATAAGCCTTAAGCACTGCAACACGACCGATCTGGTACTCACCGGCATCATTTAAGAAAAACCGCAATGTCCCAATCGCCTGTGGCAAAGAGGCTTGACTATCACTCTCTGCGGCATAAAGCACTAATTGCCACGCCCGTTGATCCATCTCGTCGTAATCAATCTCCGCAGGAAACCCCTGCTCTATGGTGAAAACTTCATGACGAACCTTTAAAGCTTCTTGGAAAATGGGAGATTTATCCCCTTGAACCCAGGTAAATTTCATATTGATAACCCTTTCAGAATAACCGCTTAATGCTACCAAAAATGCGCACTTTTTGCAGTTAAAATACGAAGAGAGCGGAAAATCTGTATAATTAAGCCCATGAGAAATTTTCTCACATTTATTTAAGTTTTATCGATAAAGTTGTGGATGATCTTAACCCTCACAATTTTATGATTATTTTAATATCTATCGACTGTTATAAGAGGCTAAAAATATGAGTTTTGCCAAAGTTCCAGCTGCTAATGATTTAGCAAAAATTACTGAAGATTTTAACTGTGTGATCGAAATTCCTGCGGAATCTGATCCTGTAAAATATGAAGTAGATCACGATACAGATCTTATCTGGGTAGACCGCTTCGTGGGTACTAACATGCGTTACCCTGCAAACTACGGTTTCATCCCTAATACGCTTTGTGATGATGGTGACCCACTTGATGTATTAGTCGTCACACCATTCCCACTGATTCATGGTTCTGTCGTTCGTTGCCGCCCACTTGGGGTTCTCAACATGACTGACGAATCAGGCGGTGATGCGAAACTCGTAGCAGTTCCTATCAGCAAACTTTGCCCAATGTATGATGACATTAAAGACCTTAATGATCTTCCAAAATTACTCGTAGACCAAATTGAGTTCTTCTTCCAAAACTATAAAGGTTTAGAAAAAGGCAAATGGGTAAAACTTGATGGTTATGGCGATAAAGCCGCTGCTGAACAAGAGATCCTTAACTCACTTGAACTCTTCAATAGCAAACAATCGTAGATCGTCAATCGATCACATCAGCTCGCAGCACACTGCATGAATCCGGCTGAATCAAAATAGCAAAAGGCTATCTTCATCTCTTTGAAGATAGCCTTTTTTAATCAATAAGTTTTAATCAATATATTGCGCGCAATAGAGCGTATGAATCGCCATCATCTACTGCAATGAGTAGAAGAGATCAATAGATTAATAGATTAATAGATTAGGAGGTCCATCAATCAATGGATAAACAGAGGTTCTAAATAGCAAGAGTTTAACCATCCCTCCCCCTTACCATGATGATGATCTCTATCGTTACGGTTATTTTTATCGTCAACCGTCATGGCTCATAACTGAAATTAGCGTTTTAGCAATCCCACCAGCTTCATTCCCACCAGCATGGCAATCACAAAAACAACCCCTTCCCATAAGCCACGACCTAACAACACCATCGCTGGCCCCGGACAGATGCCAACCAATCCCCAACCCACACCGAAGATTAATCCGCCCAAAACGAGATCTTTATTAATCTTACTATTCGTTGGAAAGTGAAGCGGCTGACCGAGTAAGGTCTTTTGACGACGACGAGCAATCATCACTCCGATAAAAGAGACGCCTAACGCGCCTATCATCACCCATAATAAGGAGGGATTCCACGCGCCAAAGGGATCTAAAAAGCCTTGAACAACTGCGGGATTCGCCATGCCTGAGTAGAGTAATCCAATACCAAAGAGCAGCCCAGATAAAAAAGGAATTAATAATCTCATCTTAACCTCCCATCAAATGCTTCAGCACAAACACAGAAACACCACCCGCAATCATAAAGAGCATGGTAATCACTAGAGATCCGGGAGCAAAACGAGAGATGCCACAAATACTATGGCCACTAGTACAACCTGAGCCCAATGCTGAGCCAATTCCTACTAATAATCCCCCGCCGATTAAGAGCGGTAGAGAGCTGGTGACTTCCACTGATGGCAGTTCGCCAAAAGTAAAGAGATAGATCCAAGGAGAGAGAAGCAATCCCACAACAAAGAGAATCCGCCAATCGGCAATCCCTTTACGGGTTAGTAGATTTGCGACAATGCCACTAATCCCCATAATTCGGCCAAGGCCGAGTAAAAATAGTACTGCAGATAAACCAATAAGTACCCCACCGATTAAAGCGGGTAACGAAAACAATGTCATAAAGAAGATTTCTCCCGAGGACAAAATAATTGATAAACACATTGCAATAATGTGAGAACTTTCGGGTCATCCACAGAGTAATAAATCCACTTCCCATCACGTCTTGTTTTTACTAAATTATCTTCGCGTAAAACACCTAGTTGTTGAGATAATGTCGGTTGCTGAATGCCAGTAATCTCTTCTAAAACAGAGACGGAATATTCGCCTTGACTCAAATGACAGAGCAGTAATAGACGATCCTCATTCCCAAAACGTTTTAAAAATGTCGTCGCTTCAAGCGCCCCGGCTCTCATCTCATCGATATTAAGCATGATTATTTATACCCTTTTGTGTAAGTTCCCTGCCCATTGATCAACAATCGGCAGATTCATTATATATAAAAACAATCTATTTAAAAATAATTTATCATTATCTTTGATAAAAAGGCTGTTTTCGTTAAGCCATTACTTTTCGTTTAGATTTTAATATCTGTCAATGAAGATGAAGAAGGTGACCGTTGGTCAGGTCACTGATAATCATCAGTCCTTATTTTTGAATTATTGTATGATTACTTCTCATATATGACTAATTACAAAAAATCTTAAACGAAGCATTAATAACACCTTTCGATATCCCTAGACAAGAAGCTCCCGCAAAAAAATTGCTAAGCTCCTAATTATTGGTAATTATTGCCCGATATCTAGCCGTTTTTAATTACGAAAAAAGAGACAGATATTCCCCATATCCTTCCTCTTCTAAATCCTCTTTTGCAATAAAACGAAGCGCTGCTGAATTAATACAGTAACGTAAGCCTCCGAGCGCTTGCGGACCATCTTCAAAGAGATGCCCTAAATGCGAATCGGCACTTTGGCTTCGGACTTCTGTTCGATGATAACCATAAGAGTGGTCATCATGCTCTGTAATCTCTTCTGACTGCAAAGGCTTGGCAAATGCCGGCCAACCACACCCTGCATCAAATTTATCTAGCGAAGAGAAAAGGGGTTCACCGGAAACAATATCCACATAAATTCCCGGTACAAAGTGCTGGTCAAACTCATTTTTAAAAGGAGGCTCTGTACCATTCTCTTGAGTTACATGATATTGCATATCGGTTAAACGCTGTTTTAAATCATCTTTATGATTACTCATTGCTCTTTTTCATCCTTTCTTGATAACTATCGTTAAAAATTGATGCTCTTTAACGCGATCACATCACACGAAAACTTACAATAAAGCCGTTGATATCTCTCTACCAATTCATACGTCAACACGAGATTATATTTCAATCACTGCCAAAAATCCACCATAAGAGATTGATATCAAAACAGATACTTTCTCTATGTTTGTTTTTAGATACAGATCACCATGATCAAACAATATCCCGATCTCTGTCATGATTCATGTTAGAAGATTATTTATAGTATTTATCTTTATAAACATACAACTTAAAGGTGATTACCATGCAATTAAGACCATCAGTTCCTTAACCTATCATAAGTTTTATGAGAAAGTTAAGATTCTTTACAAGATTGCAAAAAATCTACATAAAATCGTTATATCCCCCTGTTTATAAGCATGATAAAATATGCCCTTCTTACAATTTATGGAAAATAATTATGCTCATTATTGATGTCAGAACCCCAGATGAGTTTGCTGAAGGACATTTAAAAGGTGCGATCTTAATTGAGTACCAACATATCTTACAAGAGATCTTCAAACACATTACATCAAAAGAAGATGAGATTGGTCTCTACTGTGCTGCCGGCGTAAGATCTGGATTTGCCACCTATGTACTAGAGCAAAATGGATTTACCAATGCCGTCAATCTTGGGGGATACCACGATATTTTGCATCGTCACCCTGAGCTTGCGGATCAGTAACTTTGACCTGCCTCTTTTAACATTTAAAGAGCCTCGTTAACCGTCTATCATCTTCATCCATACGATTAAGGGATATATTTCTATGAGTATATTTATTACGATCTTTGTCATCGTGATGCTAATTGCACTATCGAGTACGGTGCACAAATTACTACCGTTTAAACTGCCGCTCCCCTTTATTCAAATTATTTTGGGCGCAATTGTCTCTTGGCCACATAATGGTTTTCATGTCACATTTGACCCTGAGCTCTTTATGCTGCTCTTTATTCCGCCCCTTCTCTTTGAAGATGGTCGTAAAATGCCGCTGCAAGATTTCATTCACTCCGGCAGAGAAATCGTCAGTCTCGCGCTCGTTTTAGTCTTTGTCACCGTGGTCGGACTTGGCTACGTGATCTACTTCTTTATGCCTGAGATGTCGCTCCCCGTTGCATTTGCCTTAGCTGCCGTTCTATCACCTACCGATGCCGTGGCACTCTCAAGCATCGTTGGAAAAGGTCGTTTATCGCATAAATTAATGCAGGTCTTAGAAGGCGAAGCATTGATGAATGATGCCTCTGCCCTTGTTTCGTTAAAATTCGCCATCGCCGTTGCACTCGGAGTCACCGCGCTTGCAACTGCTGATGACTATGTCGTTTTAAGTGTCTCTTTCTTAAAAATGGCCGTCGGCGGAATTATTATCGGGATCGCTTTTGCGTGGCTCTATATAAAGTTCATTCTTCTTATCAGTCGCTCTCAAGGGGACGAAGTAGGCTCTCAAATGATCCTCTTGATGCTCTTACCTTTTGGTTCTTATGCGATCGCAGAGCTATTAGAATTTTCCGGCATTCTATCGGCGGTGGTTGCCGGGATGACGGTCAACTACTCAAAATTCTTCCAAACGACCCCCGTCCAGATGCGTTTACGAGCCAATAGTACCTGGGGATTATTAGAGTATCTCTTAAATGGTGCCGTCTTCTTAATGCTCGGCTTACAGATCCCGGCAATCTTTAAAGAGACTTACTCAGATGCGTTAATTGATCCTTCGACCACCTTTACGACGCTTCTCGGTGATATTGTCCTCATCTACCTAGCGCTGATGCTCCTTCGCTTCCTCTGGATCTTATTGCTTCGCTATATCAGTCCTTATACACCGTTCAAAAAGCCGATGGTCTTCTCTAGCTTCACCTTTAAAGAGATTCTTATAATGACCCTTTCCGGCGTACGTGGAACAGTGACATTAGCGGCAGCACTCTCGATTCCGTTACTGATCTCGACAAATCCCGATATTCCTTTCCCGGCACGTTATCAGGTCATCTTCCTTGCCGCGGGGATTATTATCCTTTCCCTCATTAGTGCAGCACTGATCTTGCCGCTCTTATTACGGAAGAAAAAAGGGGATGAAACCCCGAAAGTCGCAGCAGAAACTCATGCCGAAGAGCAAGAAGTTCGAACAGAGATCGCTACCGTTGCCATTGAAGCCGTTCGTAAAACAGCCGCAACAATGCAAGAAGAGCGAGAAGCGAATGAAGAGGAACAACTCTTTATTACGCAGATTATGAACCAAGTCATTGGCGAAATTGAGCAAGTGAATCATATGATTCAAAAAACCAAAGAGAATGACGCTCTAGAAGTTCACATTCGCTTAGCTGCTGTACGTGCAGAGCGCCGTAAGCTTTATGAGCTCAACTCTAAAAACCTTTTAAGCACAGATCTCTACTCAAAATTACTCTATGAGTTAGATTTGGCAGAAACCCTGATTTTAGGTCGATCGCCAATTCACCCGAACTAAAAGGTTTCATCACTCCCCTAAAAAGGAGTATCACTTCTCAATAAAGCCTAGATCGCACTGCTATCTAGGCTTTTTCTATGAATGCATCAAAGAGAAGCGTAATAATGGGGCGTTCTTTTAAGACTCAGACGGTAATGAATCGTTTTATGAAGTTTGATAATGAAAGTTCTTTTTAAGATTCCTGTGCGGCTGGGGCGAATTTTTGCATGCTTTTATCCATCGCGTGCCAGCGAGGAAAGACCGAATTTTTGCATGCTTTTTTTGATCGTGTGCCGGCGAGGAAAGGCCGAGTTTTGCATGCTTTTTTTGATCGTGTGCCGGCGAGGAAAAGCTGAGTTTCTGCGAGCTCTTATTCCTCTTATTTCCAGACATAAAAAAAGCACCCCGGGGACAAAGTCTTGATCGGAGTGCTTGCTAGGAATGCCTCTTCAATATGAAGGATTATTCTCGATAACTCAAGCGTGAAGTTTACATATATTGACACTAGTCACGCTATTACTAATATTATTGATTTTTGAGCCAACTTCTTTAATTTGTTATTGATTTATAATCCTTATTGATGGCTTAATAACGAGCATCTTTTGGTTTTTTACCATTCGGCCAGTCATTCACTTTTCCTTCAAAATCAGGTCTTGGAAGATGCGTGAAGTACTCAGAAACATCCACAGCTTCTTGATCTGTTAAGACGTGACCTTGACCCCATGCGCCCTCTTTATTGACTGCCATTGGCATATTGAATTTTACAAAGCTTGCCGCTTTATAAGTTCTCGCCATTCCCGCACCAATATTGAAAGATTCAGGTCCCCAAAGTGGTGGGAAAATAAGATTACCGCGCTTATCCTTCATCCCTTCCCCTTGATCACCGTGACACGTTGCACATTGTGCTTCGTAGATCACTTGTCCTTTGACCGGATCAGGTACCAAGCTCTCATCAATCGGGCCGGCATTCGTGACCGCTACTTTGGCATCTTTTGGCTGAGATTGACTTAACCAATCCATATAGGCGATCATCGCTTTCATCTCAACAGACTCAGGATGAAGTGGCTTACCATTCATCGAGCGCTGGAAACAACCATTGATTCGGCCCGTTAAATCGACTAATTTTGCCGCTCTTGGCATCACTTTTGGATATTGATGAGAAGTGGTTAAGTATGGCGCACCGTAGTTCGCTTTTCCTTCGGCAATATGACAACTGTTACAGTTCATCGTTGCCCCAACATTCTCTGGAAGCATTCTTTTAGTCTCATTTAAGAGAAGCTTACCAAACATAATCTCATCCGCATTCGGCTCTTTTAAAATCTCTAAATCCGAAGGAACCTTGTACCACCCTAACTCTGTTCCCTCTTGATCGACCATCGCAAATTGATCTGGATCTGCAGCCGTTAACTCTACCGCTGAGACCGTTGTACCAAAGCTCACTAAGCCTGCTAACATCGAGAATAAAAAGGTTTTTTTCAATCGTGAAATAGGATTTGCCATATTCGAACGGTGTGTCATTTTGTGATTCGCTTTCATATTTCTGCTCTCCCTAGTTCAATGTGATATTCGGTGCTTTATTACGAAGGAACTGGCGAATCTCCGCCACATCTTTTGCCGTGACTTCCGGTGATGTGTTATTCCAGCTATTACGAATAAAGTTCACAACAATCGCCACTTCATCATCACTTAAGTGATTGAATGCCGGCATTGTAAAGGCCATACGATCTGCCGGTGTATCTGGCATCTTGCCACCTTCTAATGTTACCTGAATCACAGATTGTGCATTATTTGCTAAGACCGCACTATTTAAGTTTAATGCCGGGAAAATTCTTGGAACCCCTTCCCCATCTGCTCTATGACAAGTATAACAATGCTCTACATAGAGAATCGCACCCGGATCTTTATATTTTCCTGAAAGAAGAATATCTGTGGTTGTATCTTCTTTTTTCGGTAATTCTAAAATCTTATTCGGCGCAGGTGATAATTGCTTCAAATAAGCCGCTGTTGCTTGAAGATCTTCATCCGTCCAATATTGTGAACTATGCTCAACAACATCCGCCATCGCACCAAAGGCAATGACTTTATCCGTACGACCTGTTTTTAAGAACTCCGCAATATCGCCCTCACTCCAAAGTTTTAAGCCTTGCGCTTCCCCACGAAGACTCTTCGCTCTCCAGCCATCAATCAATGCGCCTGAGAGATAGAGATCTGAATCATTTGATAATGCTTTCTCTTGGTACGCAATCCCACGTGGCGTATGACAAGCCCCACAGTGTCCGGGACCTTCTACTAAATAAGCGCCATGATTTTCAAGCTCTGTTAAAGCAGGATTTGGCTCAAAATCACGAATCGGAGAGAATAAGAACTGCCAGTAAGCTACCGGCCAACGCATGCTCATCACCCATGGGAATGTGCTAGGCGCATTAGCTTTCTTCACTGCCGGCACTTTTTCCATAAAGTACGCATACATCGCTTTCATATCATCATCTGACATGATCGTATACGAGGTATAAGGCATCGCCGGATAGAGCGGCGCATTATCCTTTCTAACCCCATGTTTTACCGCATTGGTAAACTCCGCTAAGCTATAACTCCCAATACCCGTCTCTGCATCCGGGGTAATATTGGTTGAATAGATTGCGCCAAAGGGTGTTTGCATCGCCAAACCACCCGCATATTCAGGATCACCCGCAACACTGTGACATGCAGCACAGTCGGATAATCTTGCAAGATATTCCCCTCTTTGAATCAGTGCGTCATCATACTTTAACGATGCCGCCATCTCCGATTCTGGTGCTTTACGAGATTTCATAATCAATGATGATCCCGCATATGCGCCTAAGAATCCAATGACGCCTATGGCCACTAACCAACTGACGATTTTCTTCATACTCTCTTCCCCTTTAAACCAACTTAATAATTCGTTTAAGCCCTATAAACTCGATAATTGGCAGTTTACAGGAAAGAAAGAAAACACAGAATGCTACCCTAACGGGGGATTGACAAATAAAATTCAGCATTATTTTTTAAAATAACATTGTCATTTCAATCATCTAGAAATAAATTCTCATAAAATAACATTTTATCAAAATAAATTTTGTTCACTTTTTCCGAAAATATCGATCGAACCTATGACTTCTATCAAATTCAAATCATGCGGATAATCAATGCTCAAACACTCGTCATCAAAGCAAGATCCTCCCAAGATGACAATCTACAACTCAAAAAAAAGCCCCGATGACGATTCATCGAGGCCCTTCTTTTTAGATATATAAATGAGCGATTTCTTTCTTTTTAACTAATAAATATATCCATCTCTTAACGTTATTCTTGAATAAGTCGTGACTTTAACGATTACTCGTAGAAGTGACCACGTTGACGAAGAAGCTCACGGTTTAAGTTCGGGTTTTTCTCAAATGCTGCACGGCCATGCATCCAGAATTCGTTGTTAAGAACCACTAAGTTCCCCACATTTAACTTCAACTCAATCACGCTCTTATCTGATTCAATAGAGTGTGAGAGCGCTTTTAAGAACTTCGCTTCTTCAATCGTCTCTGGGTATGCGAACTGGTCAATAAAGCAGATGCAAGGTTTGTTGTTTTTAAGGAAGAAGAGCTTACGGAAAACAACCTCTTGAACATTCTTACTTGGCGGTGCGATATATTGGAACTTATGCTCCCCTAATGCGCTCTTATAGAACTTATCTAACTCCGCCCAATCATCTAAGTGAAGAAGACGACTCTCGCCCCCTACCGCATTCTCTTCCACCATCTTCATCATTAACAACCAATCTGTTGCTTCATTCACGAATGTTCCATCAGTATGCATTGTGAAGAGACGATATGCTTGACGTAAATATGAGTCACTCGCATCGGTATCTTTCACCACGAAACGTGCGTAGTATTTACCCGTCATCGAGTCAAAGTTAGAGATTCCCACTAAGTGTGCGATCGCCGTTGAGAAGATAACATACTCATCGGTATCTTTAGATACCCCTTCAAGACCAATTGTAAAACCACCTGTTTCACGATCATTCACAATATCACGAAGCATATTGCCAAAGTCATTGCCGACTTCTTCATCTAAATAGCTCGCGATCACTTGGCGCTCATAAGGTGTGTACTCAAGATGCTGAACATTGATGCCCTCTTGACGAATACGGTCAAGGAAATTTTTCACAACTTCTTGTGATAATTTAATATCTAATAAACGCTTTGATTGCGCATTAGGGCTTACTTCTAACTGACTGTTCTTCTGTACAAATCTAGACATAATATTCTCCATTATCTTTCTTAAACGCGCCGAAGCTATCTCCAAACTCGCGTTAATATATTTTAAATTTTAATTAATCTTACAATCTTTTTTCGGCAGCTGTTAACGATAATGCCCTTATTTTTTTCGTAAAAAAAACCAGAGAACAGAGACCAAATTTGAATGATTATCATAAGAATGTCATTCGGATGGTTTCTATTCACTGGTTTATCCATTCTTGCTTGTCGCGGCTAAGCGATCTTCGAATGGTTTTGCAGTTACTATTAACAGCTATTGAATATCTTTTTGTATCAAGTTAAGAGGAGTGGGTGAGATCATGGAAGTAATCCGGCACTGCCCTTTTCGATACTACAGCCTGAATGTAGCATGCAACTAAAACGATTGCCAATCTTTTTTTAGTTTTTTTACTAAAATGTTACAAAGCTGTCATCTATTTGTGCCACCGCTTTGAAACACTAACCCCCTTACCCTTTGATTAATAAGTCTATTATCACAATATCCTTATCATTCCTCATCATAACTGCTGAAGAGTATTGATCACTCTCTTGTGCTACTTTTTCTTCGCATTTTGGTATTGATGCTCTAAATCACGAAGGGCGGCAATTAATGCACTCGTCGCTTTGCCTCGATAACTATCCTCAATCGCTTCAATAATGGTATCAATGCCATCATTTAAACTATAGCCTCGAAGCAACGTCCCAATAAAATTACGCCCTAGCTCTGTAATCAACGTACAATCCGCCGCTAAAATCACCCCATATTTCGGCTCAATCTCCACCGTAATCGTCATGGACTCAAAAACTGTCTTTGCTGCCATTCCCTGCGGTAAACGCGCATATCCTGCTAAAAAAAGCGTTTTGCTATTCACTGATAACCCCATTCCTTCATCATAAAACTAAAGCCACTAAAAATATGCATCATAATCTTTCAGGAGACATCCGCTCTGATCATGATCCTCACTCCCTCTGACGTTATAACGAATCAGATCAAAGATTACAATGGCTTTGCCGTAATTTCTAAGGGAGAAGCGCTTTGAGAGACTATTACTATTGCCCAAACATCATTAAAATCTATTATAATACGATCACTATTTTTAAAGGAGAAAGTATGTCGGCACTCACCTGTTTCAAGGCGTATGATATCCGAGGCAAACTCGGTGAAGAACTTCACGAAGACTTAACTTATAAGATCGGGCGCGCTTATGGCGATCTCTATCAACCTAAAACCATTGTTGTCGGATCTGATATTCGCCTCAGTAGTGAAAGTCTTAAACAATCTCTGATTAAAGGGCTCAATGATGCCGGCGTCGATGTCTTAGATCTTGGAATGACCGGGACTGAAGAGGTCTACTTTGGGGCATTTCATCTCCCCGTAGAAGGCGGCATTGAAGTGACCGCAAGCCATAATCCTATCGATTACAATGGCTTAAAACTCGTTCGAGAAAATGCTCGCCCCATCGGTATGGAGAGCGGCTTAAGAGAGATTCGAGATCTCGTTGAATCTGAAGATTTCCGCGAAGTTGCCGAAAAAGGTCGCACCCAGCCTTATAACATTCTCCCTGAATATATCACGCATCTCCTCACCTATATTTCCCCGGCAAAAATCAAGCCGTTAAAACTGGTCGTCAATGCCGGCAATGGCGCTGCTGGACATGTGATTGATGCACTGGAAGAAAAATTTAAAGCGCTCAATATCCCGGTGACGTTTATCAAAATTCACCACGAAGCAGATGGGACTTTCCCTAATGGCATTCCTAACCCTCTATTGATCGAAAACCGAGATAGCACTCGCAATGCCGTATTACAACATCAAGCGGATATGGGGATTGCTTGGGATGGCGACTTTGACCGCTGCTTTCTCTTTGATGAAAAAGGTCAATTTATCGAAGGATACTATATCGTTGGGTTATTAGCGCAAGCCTTCTTAACGCAAAAGCCACAAGAAAAGATCGTCCATGATCCTCGTCTTATTTGGAATACTCTCGATATTACCGAGAAATTTAATGGCGAAGCGATTCAATCAAAATCAGGTCATGCCTTTATTAAAGACGCGATGCGCGAGCATAATGCCATCTATGGTGGCGAGATGAGTGCCCATCACTATTTCCGTGACTTTGCCTATTGCGATAGCGGGATGATCCCTTGGTTATTAACGATCAATCTCCTGTCAGAAACCGGCCAATCTCTCTCGACACTGGTCGAATCCATGATTAGCGCTTTTCCTTGTAGCGGTGAGATTAACTTCACAGTCGCCGATAGCCAAGCCACTATTGACAAGATCCTCCACCATTATCAAGCCCAAAACCCTACCATTGATCATACCGATGGCATCAGCCTAAACTTTGGGGAATGGCGCTTCAATGTGCGAGCCTCAAATACCGAGCCGCTCCTTCGCTTAAATATCGAAAGCTTTGCCGCCAAAAATCCTCGCCCGATGAGCGAATACGTTGCCGAATTAACCGCACTCATTACCGCACCATAACAAAATCCTCCAACTATCCCCATCAGAACGGTCATCAACTGCTCTGATAGGATAGTTGGGGGAAGTCAGAAGCTTTCAACAACTCATTGCTCTCCTCAATTGATCTAAACGCTGATCCCATGATCCTTCATATTAGAAATCCGATGAACATCACGACGCGTCATCAGTAAGAGTCATGTCTAACAAATCAGCTATTTTCATTGAATGAAAAGGGTTATCTTCATTTTGATGAATCTCATCTATCTCTATCAATCGATCCAAGAAATCTTCAAAATTCTCACTATTTAAATCTAAACGCTCTAAATGAAACCCCATCGCTGAGTCCTCTTTATAATCAATAAGATAAACCCCTAATTTATCACAAGCTAGGGATTATAAAACATTCTTTATTGAGCAGCTTTTAAAAAATAATACTGATCCTAACAATACCCTTTCGGATTTTGAGATTGCCAGCGCCAGCTATCTTTGAGCATATCTTCTAGCGTGTGTTGCGGCTGCCAGCCTAGCTCTTCAAGTGCTCTACGGTTATCGGCGTAATAAAGTGGCAGATCCCCAAAGCGGCGAGGGGCGATCTCGTAGGCGATTGTGACGCCATTCACCTGCTCGAAGGTCTCCTTCATCTCCATGACGGAAACCCCATGACCCGTGCCAATATTCCATGCCCGGCAACCTACTGCGGATAAGCGGTTTTTCAGCGCACAAACATGCGCTTCGGCAAGGTCAACGACATGAATATAATCTCGCACGCCCGTCCCATCTTTCGTCTCGTAATCATCGCCAAATATAGAGAGCTTTTCTCGCTGACCCACCGCCACTTGTGTCATATATGGCATCAGATTATTAGGAATCCCTTGCGGATCTTCCCCAATCTCTCCACTCTCATGCGCCCCCACAGGATTAAAGTAACGCAAAAGAGCAATAGACCACCGAGCATCTGCCGCAGCGAGCTTCTCTAGCATCTGCTCTACAATAAGCTTGGTGTAACCATAGTTATTTGCCGGCATACCGGTCGACATCTCTTCGGAAAGAGGCGATGGATTACTCGCATCATACACCGTTGCCGAGGAGCTAAAGACCAGATGATAAACCCCCGCTCGCGCCATCGCTTGCATCAAGGAGATGGAGCCGGCAATATTATTTTCAAAATAGATTAAAGGCACTTCCTGGCTCTCACCCACCGCTTTTAACCCAGCAAAGTGAATCACCGCATCAATCTTATCACGACTAAAGAGCTGATCTAAGCAGGCGGCATCTCGAATATCTCCTTTGATAAAGGTTAAGCGTCGACCACTTAAAGCTTCCACACGCTGCAATGAAACTTCGGTGCTATTGGAGAGATTATCCAGCACCACCACTTCAAAGCCGGCATTCAAAAGTGATAAACAAGTATGAGAGCCGATATAACCAGCGCCGCCTGTTACGAGAATTCTCTTCATATTACTGATCCTGTTGTTCATTTTTTAATAAGTAGGAGATTAAGCCTGCGGTGGAAGGGTCTAAAGCTGCGAGCCCTTCTGCATCACCATTTAAAAATGGTAATAATTGATTCGCAATCTCCTTCCCTTTCTCAACGCCCCATTGATCAAAGGGGTTAATCCCCCACATCACCGATTGTACAAAAACTTTATGCTCATATAAAGCGATGAGCATCCCTAATGTTTTCGGCGTTAAGGCTTCCAGTAAGAGCGTGGTACTCGGCTGATTCCCCCGA
>JASLEF010000141.1 GCA_030151245.1 Ignatzschineria sp.
AGTGAGAGATGGCGTTAGAATAGATCGTTTTCAATCCCAACAAAGCAAAAATTAATGATGACTCTTAACAAAAAACAAATTCAACACCTGAAAGGGCTCGCTCATCACCTGAATCCAGTCGTTATGATTGGTAACAACGGGTTGACTGAAGGCGTTCTTGCAGAAATTGAACTCGCTCTGGCGCACCATGAGCTTATCAAAGTCAAAATCGCAGGCGAAGATCGAGATGTTAAAAACTTGATCGTGGCTGCGATTGTACGCGAAAGCGGTGCACAGAATGTACAAGTTATCGGAAAAATTCTTGTTCTTTATCGTCCTTCAGAAGCACGCAAAATTATTTTACCGAAATAAAACTTGTATCTTTATATAAAAATGCCATAACTAACTCTATGGCAAAAAAGGCCTTTTAAGGCCTTTTTTATATTACCACAGGATGGCACTCTAGTTTTCTATAGAAACGTAAAATTATAAATTAAATATATTCTACGTTTAAAACTTCATACTCGACTTGTCCACCAGGTGTAGTAATAACAACGACATCATCTAACTCTTTTCCAATCAACCCACGCGCAATCGGTGAATTAACAGAAATTAAGTTTTCTTTAATGTTAGCTTCATCATCACCAACAATGCGGTAAGTTTGCTCTTCTTCATTTTCAACATTTAACAGTGTAACTGTTGAACCAAAAATAATACGGCCATTGTTATTCATCTTAGTAATATCAATAACTTGAGCATTTGATAATTTTGCTTCAATTTCTTGTATACGACCTTCACAGAAACCTTGTTGCTCTCTTGCAGCATGATATTCCGCGTTTTCTTTTAAGTCTCCATGTTCACGAGCTTCTGCAATAGCTGCAATAATCTCGGGACGACGAACATTTTTTAAATATTCCAGCTCTTCGCGTAATTTTTCTGCACCTAGAACTGTCATAGGGATCTGATTCATGTGTTAATACCTCAATACTATTCCTAATAAAAAATAGGTATCATCCTGATTTTTTATACTAACAACACAGAGAAAAGGCTCTATTTACTCTTCTCAAGACAAAAAAAGACACAGGCAACCTTAAATTGGGCCTGTCTCTACGTATATTCGGTGAATGAGGGGCGCTAATATATTCCCAACTCATGCTATTGGGACGTAAACTAAACCACCCATACTTAAAACTAAATCTAACACAACAGAAGCATTGCTTCACGCCTTATCTCTCTTTATGAAGAGATAAACAGACTTTTTCCGATAATGGGCTAATCCTGCTTGTTACCGTTTACTTTTGCCCTCATTGCCCTTTAGTATTAGCCTCTGGCAATCAATACTGTAACGTTACACGTTATAGTCACAGATAGAGAAATTATGCGCTTACTATCAACATTTCGACGGATACTTTACACATTAAGTATCATCAGTTTTTCAACCCAAGCGATACCTGTTGAAAACTATATATCCCTTCTTCCTGAAGGAACACAAGTGGGTTTAATAACTCAACCCGTTGGCGCTGCTTCTCCTAATCTTAACTATCATGCCGATCAATTAGCACTTCCTGCAAGTACTCAGAAAGTAGTGACCGCACTTGCTGCATTACTTCAATTAGGGGGAGATTATCAATTCACCACAACAATGGAAACAGAAGGTAAAATAAAGGACAATCAGCTTAATGGTGATTTGATCTTTCGTTTTACAGGCGATCCTACATTAAGTCGCCAGCAATTAAGAGCAATGGTTGCTGTATTAAAGCAATCCGGCGTTACAAAAGTACAGGGTGATTTGCTTATTGATACCTCTGCTTTTTCAAGCCACGATAAAGCACCAGGTTGGGTTTGGAATGATCTAACTCAATGCTTTAGTGCCCCTCCTAGTGCCGCGATTGTAGATAAAAACTGCTTTTCCGTTTTATTGCAAAGTGGTAACAAAGAAGGTGATATTGCCACAATACGTAAAGCTTCGTTCTATCCTGTAACCGTTTTAAGTGAAGTTGAAACTTATGAAAAAGGATCAACTCATACCCGTTTTTGTGAATTAGACGTCACTGTTCGAGACTTAAATACTTATGTCATCACAGGTTGTATTCCTAAACGTGACGATGCTGTACCTTTAATGTTTTCTATTCAAGATGGAGCTCATTGGGCCGGTACAATTTTAAAAGAAGAGTTACAGCGCGCCAATATTGAACTTGATGGCTATATCAAACGTCGATCTCAACTAAAAGCACCTGTTACTGTACTCGCACAGACGCAATCAAAACCGTTACATAACTTACTGGCTACCATGCTAAAAGAGTCTGATAATATGATTGCAGACACCGTTTTTAGAACCATTGGTCGTGAGTATTATGGTGTTGCAGGGACTTGGCGATCTGGTGCAGAGGCAACCCGTGCTATTTTAAAACAAAAAGCCGGAATTGATTTAGGAAATACCGTTATGGTTGATGGCTCTGGTCTTTCTCGCCATAACCTCATTTCACCTGCAACCATGATGCAAGTCCTTCAATATATTGGACAGCATGAGAGTGATTTAAACTTTATCACGATGCTTCCCCTTTCAGGGCATGACGGTACATTACAATATCGAGGCGGTTTTCATGAAGCGGGTGTTGATGGCAAAGTTTCCGCCAAAACCGGTTCATTAAAAGGGGTTTACAATCTTGCGGGCTTTATGACCACGGCAAATGGGCAGAAAGTTGCGTTTGTACAGTACGTTTCAGCGTATTCACCTCCCACAAAGAATCGCAATGCTGGACGCGCTTATTTAGTGCGTTTTGAAACGAATCTGTATAAAGATATGTACAATAACCGTTAGATTTACACGAGATAAGCAACAGATACAAAAAACGCCTAATTAATCAGGCGTTTTTTATTTTAATCACAACCAGAATGATCCTTAACGTTGGTAGATAAATTCAATACCATCATCGTCTTCTTCATCCCAATCATCGTCATCATCTTCTTCGAAATCAGGATTTTCAAGCTGTTCTTTGTGATAATCATCCCACATAAAGTCAACTTTTCCTGACTCTGCATTTGTTGCAACAACATCTTGCTCACGCGGAGTAACATTCAGGAATTCCATGATATTCCAGCAAAGTTTTTTTACACCTTCTTGGTTGATGGCTGCTATCATATAATAGTTTTCATCCCAACCCAGTGCTTCAACAATTGCTTTTGCCTTCTCTTTTGCTTCTTCAGCATCAAGAAGATCAACTTTATTGAACACTAACCAACGTGGCTTCTGTGCTAATTTTTCGCTGTATTTCTCTAGTTCAGAGACAATAATTTTTGCATTCTCCACAGGATCTGATCCATCAATAGGATCAATATCGATCAAGTGTAATAACACACGGCAGCGTTCTAAGTGCTTTAAGAATTGGATCCCAAGACCTGCGCCATCAGCAGCGCCTTCGATTAATCCGGGAATATCTGCAACCACAAAGCTTTGGTGATTATCCATACGCACCACGCCTAAGCTTGGTACTAACGTTGTAAATGGATAATCAGCAACTTTAGGTTTTGCTGCTGATACTGCACGAATAAATGTGGACTTACCCGCATTTGGCATACCAAGC
>JASLEF010000235.1 GCA_030151245.1 Ignatzschineria sp.
AACATTAGGAGCGCTATTTATTCCGGCGATGAATCACTTTTGGGGATCTGCTAAACTAGCCGTTATCATTAACGAATAAATCATGAGGAACATTATGAAGACCATTACTATTGGTGTTGTATCCGTTTCAGATAGGGCGAGTCAAGGGGTTTATGAAGATGAGGGCATTCCACATCTTAAAGCGTGGCTTACTTCAGCGATTCAAAATCCGATTGTCTTTCATGAGCGCTTAATCGCAGATGAACGGGCAGAGATTGAAGCGACGCTCACGGCATTAGTGGATCATGAAAAATGTGATTTAGTTCTTACTACAGGAGGAACCGGGCCGACAAAACGAGATGTTACGCCGGATGCAACATTGGCGATAGCAGATAAGGAAATGCCAGGATTTGGGGAGCAGATGCGTCAGGTGAGTCTCTATTTCGTACCTACGGCTATTCTTTCAAGACAGGTAGGGGTGATTCGTAAAGAGACGCTCATTGTGAATTTACCTGGTCGCCCAAGAGCTATTGAAGAAACCCTTGCCGGTGTTAAGGATCAAGAAGGGAAGGTTGTTGTTAATGGGATTTTCTCAGCGATTCCTTACTGTTTAGATCTTATTGGCGCGGGTTATATTGAGGTGAATGAAGCCGTGACGACCGCTTTTAGACCAAAGAAAAAATAGCCTTCTACTTATATCTCTCTTTTTATTTTTAGAATAAAAGCTTAATAGCAAAAGCCAATGGTAAAAGTTACCTTATATCTCGAGTGCTTTTTTGAATGGGTGATCTCTTCTTAATAGCGCCGAGCGTTTTTTTAATGCTCATAGGAGAATCAATAGAAAAAATTAGATTCGACGCTGCTCTCAGAACTCAAAAAGATTTGCCTTTGGCTTTTATTGGCTTTTAATTTAAGGATTGATGCAGAATGATCCTCCCATCAATGATGTTGATAACTTTATTGTAGTGATTTCGCTATTACAAATAGCTGTCATCACTGCTGCCACGTAATTGACCAGATTAATCCCAGTCGAGAGTAATTTTAGAAAACTTCTATGAGGCGGCATAAAAAAAGAGTGGTGAATAAAATTATCACCACTCTTCTTTAGAATGAGTTCTGGAGTATTTGAACGGGTCAAGCTACCCAAAAACTCTTATAAGATTCAATCAAAGATTAAAATCTTATTTTAATTGTTCCATTACTTCTGCTGCGAAGTCTGATTCAACAATCTCAACACCTTCACCAAGCTCTAAACGAACAAAGCTGTTCACTTTTGCGGATTCAGATTTAAGAAGTTTTTCTACTGTCATGTCAGGATCTTTAACGAATGCTTGACCAACAAGTGTGACTTCTTCGAGATATTTACGAATACGACCTTCGATCATTTTTTCTTGGATGTCTGCAGGGCGGCCTGACTCTTCAGCTTGCGCTGTGAAGATATCACGCTCTTTTTGTAAAAGTTCTGCAGGAACACCAGATGCATCTACGCATACTGGGTTTGAAGCTGCGATATGCATTGCGATGTCGCGTGGAAGTTCTGCGTTTCCGCCTTCAACGTCAACAAGTGCAGCAATACGAATACCGTGTGCATAAGCACCGATTGTACCGTTTGCATGGATGCCCGCAACGCGACGAACAGTGATGTTCTCGCCAATTTTAACGATAAGGTTTTTACGTACTTCTTCAAGAGATACGCCATCAATAGTGATGTCAGCCATATCGTCGATGTTTGCTGCTTTTTTCTCAAATGCAAGGTCTGCAACTTTGTTTGAGAAGTCGATGAAGTCTTGGTTTTTTGTAACGAAGTCTGTTTCACAGTTAACTTCAACAATTACACCAAATTTGTCATCGTTACGAATTAATAAAACGCCTTCTGCTGCTGCACGGTCTGCTTTTTTATCAGCTTTTGCTTGACCATTTTTGCGCATGAGTTCGATTGCTGCTTCGATATCACCGTTAGTTTCTGTAAGCGCTTTCTTACATTCCATCATTCCTGAACCAGTACGTTCACGGAGTTCTTTTACCATAGCTGCTGAAATTGTCGCCATTATAAATACCTTAATAAATGAATAGTTAATCGGAAATTAATGATAAAGAGAGGCGCTCAAAAGAGCTTGAGCGCCCAACCTTGCTCTTATTCAGCTGCTGCTTCAACTTCAACTTCAGCAACTTCCACAAATTGATCTTTTTCTTGAAGATCTTGTGATATAAGTTGTGCGTTTGAACCACGGCCTTCAATAACCGCGTCAGCTGCTGCTGTAGCATAAAGTTGGATTGCGCGAATAGCGTCATCGTTACCAGGAATAACATAATCAATGTTTTCTGGTGAGCTGTTTGTATCAACAACACCGATTACTGGAATACCCATTTTTTTCGCTTCTGCTACTGCGTTGCTTTCGTAACCAACGTCAATGATGAAGATTGCATCAGGAATATTAGGCATATCTTTAATACCGCCGAGGCTTTTTTCGAGCTTCGTTACTTCACGCTCTAATAAAATACCTTCTTTCTTCGTGAGACGTTCGATTGAACCGTCTGCTTTCATCTCTTCGATTTCACGAAGACGACGAATTGAATTACGAACAGTTTTAAAGTTAGTAAGCATACCACCTAACCAGCGATGGTTAACGTATGGCATACCAGCACGTTGTGCTTGTTCAGTGATGATGTCAGATGCTGCGCGTTTTGTACCCACGAAAAGTACACGGCCATTTTGTGATGCAACTTTAGAGATAAAGTTCATCGCATCATTAAACATAGGAAGAGTTTCTTCTAAGTTAATGATATGAATCTTAGAACGTGAACCAAAGATGAATGGTTTCATTTTTGGGTTCCAGAAACGTGTTTGGTGACCGAAATGTACGCCCGCTTCGAGCATGTCGCGCATAGATACTTGTGACATAATTTTTCCTTTAAAATTTAGGGTTAAGCCTCCAGATTTTCCTTAAGCGTAACTTCCACAATAAATTGCGAAGCACCCCCGCTTAGGAGTGAGCATCTGTGAGTAGTTTAAGTTAATAAGTAAACAGAGAATCTGCCTACAGTTTGATGTCAGGCTAGTTCTACTGTAAGTATTCCCTTAAAAAGTGAATTGATTACAAAACAACCAAAATGACAAGCCCTACATTATAGTCTTAAAACTTGATTTAAGCTAGTGAATTAAAATAATAAAGGCAGAGCAAAAAGCGTGATTATGGTATAATTTCGTCGATATAAATTTAAGATTTAGGACAGAACAATGACTTATAAAAATGATCGTTTTATTCGTGCCCTTTTAAAAGAACAAGTAGATAGAACCCCTGTTTGGATGATGCGACAAGCCGGACGTTATTTACCAGAATATCGTCGCGTTCGTGCGCAAGCTGGGGATTTTATGGCACTTTGCCGTAACGCAGAACTCGCTTGTGAAGTGACGCTTCAACCCATTGATCGTTTCGGTTTTGATGCGGCAATTTTATTCTCAGATATTTTAACTATTCCAGATGCAATGGGCTTAGGTTTAAGCTTTGTTCCAGGGAAAGGTCCGGTATTTGAAACGCCAATTACAGATCCTTCACAAGTGGCAAAATTACCAGTTGTTGATGTTGAAGATGAGCTTGGCTACGTAATGAATGCGGTTTCAACCATTCGTAAAGCGCTCAAAAATGAAGTGCCATTAATTGGTTTTACCGGCAGTCCATGGACACTTGCGACTTATATGATCGAAGGTGGAGGTAGTAAGGATTTTGGTAAAGTACGTGGTTTCATGTATGAGCATCCACAAGCAATGCACCTTTTATTAGATAAGCTTTCAGATATCGTGATTGATTATCTAAATGCCCAAATTAAAAATGGGGCGGCAGCAGTTCAGATTTTTGATACCTGGGGCGGCATTTTATCGAAAGAGCATTATCAAGAGTTCTCACTACGTTATATGGAGAAGATCTTAAAAGGTTTAATCACCGAATATGATGGACAAAGAATTCCTAGTATCGTGTTCACTAAAAATGGTGGTATGTGGCTAAAAGAGCAAGCGGCTATTGGTGCAAATGGTTTAGGCTTAGACTGGATGACCGACATTTCGGAAGCTAAAGCACTCGTTGGTAAGCAAGTTGTGCTGCAAGGAAATATGGACCCAGGAGTACTCTACTCAACGCCGGAAGTTGTGCGTGAAAATGTGAAGAAAGTTCTATCAGGCTTTGGTAAAGTTGCCAGTGATGAAGGACATATCTTCAATCTTGGTCATGGAATTCACCCAGGAATTGATCCTGAGAATGTGAAGGCGATGGTTGACGCTGTTCGTGAATTTAGCCCTGAGTATCACTAAGGATTAACAATGAATAGCAATCCTCCAGAGATTTTATCTTGTGGAGCGGTGATTGTTCGTTGGGATCGAGGGGAGTTTCGTTACCTACTTTTAAAAGCTTATAACTTTTGGGATTTTCCTAAAGGTCAAGTTGAGAAAGGTGAAACTCCACTAGATACAACCCTTCGAGAAGTAGAAGAAGAGACAACGATCCGAGATCTCATTTTTCCATGGGGGCGCGACTATTTCGAGACAGCCCCTTATTTTCGTGGAAGAAAAGTGGCACGCTATTATCTTGCGGAGACTAAGCGTCGAGGTATTCGTCTTCCCATCAACCCTGATTTAGGTCGTCCTGAGCATAGTGAATGGGCGTGGGTAACGAGAGCAGAAGCATTAAGGCGTGTGACACCTAGAGTTCAAGAGGTGATTTTGTGGTCAGATACTTACTTGGCATATGATCGCCGGGTAGGTGGTTGATTTTGGTGTTAGTACGAATAACGATGAGGGAGTGTCATGAAGCCATTAGATAATATTCTGTTTGTCTGTGCGGATGAGACTTTTGATCAAAAGCTATCAGAGATATTGTCACCGGAAGCTTATCAGTTAACAGCAGATATTGATGCGGCAATAGCACTGTTAGATTCAGGTTACTTACCAAGTTTGATAGTGGTTGATCTCGTACTACCCAAGTTGACGGGAGCAGAAACCTTAGACCAACTGCAAAAACGATTGAGCCCTAGAGAGATCCCCGGGATTATCATGACAAGTAATGATCGATTGGTGCTCTATTCTGTAGCGAGAGTTCCAGAATTATTAGGAATCATGAGTAAAAAAGGGGATGCAACATTACTTTATGATCGCATTAAAAAACTGTGGGATGACTATCAAGCGCTATTAGTTGATGGTGCGCCGATGAAATCATTTGCCAATCAGAAGTAGAGGATCGTCTGTTATTAAAGCGGCAATCAGCAGAAATAAGATAAAATTATTTTCATTTAAGGTTTGTTCTAGAGTAAAAGGATGAATCTAGCTTATTTAGAAAGCTTCAGTAAAAAAGAGAGCATTGATCTAGATGGATCAATGCTTTTTATTTGCGCGAAGCAATGTGCTATATCTATCAGAGAATAAAATATAAATGCTATAGAGGGAGGGGCGAGATGAAAGTTGCATTAGGGCAGTTTAAGGTTGTTGCTGATTGGCAGGAAAATGCTGATCGTTGTATTGAATTGATGAATGAGGCAGAAACTGGTGGTGCTAAGTTACTACTATTGCCGGAGGCTGTGCTTGCTCGTGATATCACTGATCCCATGGCTATTTTAAAGTCTGCGCAGGCGCTAGATGGTCCATTTATGCAGCAGATATTAAAGGTCAGTCAAAAGCAAATGCTCACAACGATTTTTACCATTAATGTCCCGGCAGTAGAGGGGAAAGTCTCGAATGCATTAGTCGTCATTAAAGATGGAGAGATCATTGCGCGTTACGATAAGCTTCATCTTTATGATGCCTTTGCCGTACAGGAATCGTTAACCGTCAGTCCTGGTGAAGTGATTCCTGATTTGGTGGAGATAGGCGGCTATAAAGTAGGATTGATGACCTGTTATGACTTACGCTTTCCGGAGTTGGCAAGAAGTTTAGCTTTGAAAGGAGCTGATCTTTTCGTAGCACCTTCGGCCTGGGTGAGAGGTCCTCAAAAGGAGCATCATTGGAAAGTTTTAACAACGGCAAGAGCTTTAGAAAATACCTGCTATATGCTAGCGGTCAGTGAGTGTGGATCGATTAATATCGGGAATAGTTTGGCGATCGATCCTTTAGGTATCGTGATGGCACAGATGTCGGAAATGCCGGGATTAATATTTGTGGAGCTTCATCGAGAGCGTTTAGAGATGGCAAGAGCACAGTTACCTGTATTAAAAAACAGCCGTTTCTCACCTCCTCAGTTAAAAAAATCTCTTTAGAAAGATAAGAAATATGATCGTATTTCTTGAATACTTTAGGGTATTTTTAATGATTTTTGGATAAGAACCTAAAGTCAATTTTATCGATATTGAAATATGAGCTAAGAAGTCGATAAGTAGCAGAAATAGAACCCCTAATGTTCTGTTTTTTATGATCGATTTTGATGGAAGTAGGTCTCCTTAATATAAAGCCATTCGATAGAATGGTCATTGAATTTCTAAGTTTTAATAAATAATTACTGAAATGGTCATGTAAATATATTTTCAAGTATTTATTGATTTGCTTTGATTGTCTGTGATTATGAAGATATAGTAAATTTATATATCAATAAGTATTAAAATAATTACAAATAATGACTCATTATTATTTTATAAAATAAAACAAGGAAATTTTTATGAGCAGAGCAGAAAATCCTTCTCGTCGTCGCTTTATTTATGCCAGTGGCATGATACTTTCAACGGTTTTTCTTCCCGTTCAGACACTCGCTCAAGCAGAGCATCAATCGGTTAAAGTCTATTTAACCGATTTTTTATCACTTTCTGAAAAACTAACAGGCTATACCGTGTTAAATGACCAGTTAGCAAGTCGTTATTTAGCATCATTCATGACCTTATTCCCAGGATTTGAGGATCATTTTTTAACAGATAAAGCCTTACAGCAGAAGATCTTACATGCCTGGTACACCGGAACGGTAGGGCCGAATGATAAAGATCAGGTAATGGTCGTTGCCTATAAAAATGCTTTAATGTATCGCCCGACTGCAGATGGGCTTCCAACGCCAACATACTGTTTTCAAGGGGAATTATGGTTTAGTGAGTTGCCGCCAGGAATCACGACACAACCTAATTTTCCAGTGACTTTTTAGGAGGGAGAGAATATGAATCATCCAAAGCAGTTAGAAAATGGGGATTGGGAAACGGATGTTGTGATTGTCGGGAGTGGTATTGTCGGAGCGATGATGGCAACGGAAATCTCGGCAAAAGGATATCGAGTTTTAATGATTGATGCAGGTTTGCGGGTCGAGCGAGGGCAAATTGTGGAAAACTCGCGAAATATGCCTGAAAAAAATCGAGCCGGTATAGATTATCAGAGCCTCTATCCTGAATCTCCGAATGCCCCTTTCCCACAATATTTTCCGAATAATGGTTATCTAGGATTGTCTGGGCCAGATGCACAAGCTTATGCGCAAGACTATTTAAAAGTAATAGGTGGGACTACCTGGCATTGGGCAGCCTCTTCATGGCGACATCTTCCTAATGATTTTAAATTACATACGCTCTATGGTCGTGGGCGTGATTGGCCAATGACATATGATGATCTTGAGCCTTATTATACTAAAGCAGAGTATGCCATTGGGGTAGCAGGACCACGAGATCCTAAAATGCAATCTCCTTCCGAGCGAAGTAAGCCTTATCCGATGGAGATGGTACCTTGGTCTTATTTTGAGAGAACGGTAGCGGCTAAAACAGCAGATTTTGGATGTCATCTGATCCCTATTCCTCAGGGAAGGAGTACTCGCGTTTGGGAGGATCGTCCTGTCTGTTGCGGCAATAATAACTGTATGCCGATCTGTCCTATTGGTGCGATGTATAGCGGTATTCATCATGTCACTAAAGCCGAGAAAAATGGCACAATCGTGTTATCCGAATCAGTCGCTTATAAGGTGGATACGGATGCTCAAAATCGTCTTACGGCTATCCACTTTTATGATAAAGAGCGACAGTCACATAAAGTGACGGCTCAAAAGTTTGTATTTGCTTGTAATGGAATAGAAACGCCTAGATTACTATTGTTAGCTGCGAATTCACAAAACCCCAATGGAATTGCAAATAATAGCTCCGGACTCGTAGGAAAAAATATGATGGATCATACGGGTATTCATTGTTCCTTTCAGTCTAAAGAGCCGTTATGGGTGGGGCGAGGTCCTGCTCAAAGTGCGGCGATGGTAGGTTATCGCGATGGTAGCTTTCGTAAAGAGCATGCGGCATTTTTAATTATTATGAATAATCTCAACCGTAATTTAGCAGAAACTCAAGTAGCATTAGAGAAAGGTTATGAGGGAAAAACGTTACAGGCAGAGATTAGAAAACGCACGACGCACTCTGTCTATTGGGACATTATGTTGGAAGTTCTACCGTCTGAAACTAATCGTTTAACGCTTAGTAAAACACGAATGGATTCATTGGGGCTTGCTTGTCCTGATATCTATTACGATGTCAGTGATTATGTCCGACGTGGACGAACAGCTGCGCAAGAGAAGTTAAGAGAGATCGCTGGACTTTTTGATGCAACGGAGCTTGTCGTTACTTCAAAGTTTGTTCCTAATAACCATATTATGGGCGGAACGATTATGAGTGATAACCCTAAAACAGGTGTTGTTGATAACAACTGTCGTGCTTTTGACCATGATAACTTATGGTTGCCGGGAGGCGGCGCGATACCATCATCTAGCGTGGTGAACTCCACATTAACCATGGCAGCCTTAGGTCTTAAAGCTGCTGATGATGTTCTTAAAAGTTTGGAGTAAATCATGAAAAAAATCACTCAATGTTTAATACTCTTCTTCTCGACTTTTATCATCGGTTTTGTAGGATCTGCGCAAACCATGACTCAAGGGGATCCTGAAAGGGGGGAATACCTCTCCATTTTAGGCGACTGCCAAGCATGTCATACCTATAAAGTGGGTGATGGTAAGCCTTTTGCGGGAGGTTATCCGATTAGCTCGCCTCTTGGGGATATCTATTCAAGTAATATTACGCCATCTAAAACCGCTGGCATTGGTAATTATAGTTTAGAGGATTTTACGAATGTGCTACGCAAAGGGATTCGGGCCGATGGGGAGCATCTTTATCCGGCAATGCCTTATACCGCTTATACCAAGCTTTCTGATGAAGATATTGCGGATCTTTACGCCTATTTTATGTTGCGTGTGAAGCCGGTTGACGAACCGCTTGCTCACCAGACAGACTTGCCGTTTCCTTTTGATATGCGTAGTGCAATGATTGTATGGAATGCGCTTTTTTTAAAGGAGCAGCGTTATCAAGAAGACTCTACAAAGAGTGCGGAGTGGAATCGTGGGGCTTATATTGTGGAAGCTTTAGCGCACTGTAGCACTTGTCACACGCCGCGTAACTTTATGATGGGTGAAGTTGAAGATCAATATTTAGCAGGAGGTGCGTTAGGTTCATGGTATGCCCCTAATATTACTTCTAGTCCAATATCGGGGATCGGGTCATGGAGTCTTGCTGAAATTGTGCAGTATTTACAAACGGGTTATCTTGATGGAAAAGCACAAGCAGCAGGTCCGATGGCTGAAGCTGTGGAGGATAGTTTTCAATATACTCATCCTGATGATTTAAGAGCGATTGCAACCTATCTATTAGATGTTCCTGCGATAGAGAATCCCAAGCAGCAACAACCAAGAGATAGCTTTGGAAAACCTTATGATGTGGATATTGAGTTAAGGGGATTAGCACCTGTGAATGCAAATCATACCTTAACGGATGGGGCGAGCCTTTATAGTGCTTATTGCGCCTCATGTCATCAAAGCGATGGTCGTGGAACGCCGGAGCAGTTTTATCCCTCGCTCTTTAATAATACGGCGACAGGGGATTACAATCCAAGCAATGCCATTGCCGCAGTATTATTGGGCGTTGAGAGACAGGTGGGAAAGACAGAGTTTTATATGCCTAATTTTGGAGAAAACTCCCCCACGCAGCCATTAAGTGATATAGAGATTGCTAAAATAGTGCAATTTGTTTATCAAAAATATGGCAATAGTCAGGTAACGATTACTGCAGATATGGTGAAAGAAGTGCGTTTGGGAGGCCCGGTGCCTCTGTTAATTAAGCTTCAGCCTTACATGATTCCCGCAATTGTGGTGACGTTATTACTGCTGTTATGGCTTATTCGTTTGATCTTTAAACGACGAAACAGGTCAGGCTATATCGATCGCTCTTAATTAATCGGTCGATGATTTAAAAAAAAGGATCTCGTTGTTGAATAACACCCTAAAGTTTGACTTAACTTTGGGGTGTTTTGATATGGGCTCTGTGATCGGAATTTTTATCGGAACTAATACTCGTTTTTATTGAGGAGCAATAGAGAAATATTATTGGCGATAAAGTTGTAATAAACTCTCTTTTGTTTTTATTTCACGATCTGCTTTTAGGGGCGCAAGCGCACTTTCAGTTGCGAAGGTCAGTTTGATAGGGGACTCAATAGAGAGTGATGTTATCGTGTGAAGGAGTTCACTTGCGGTAAGAAGCGCGAGTAATTCAGGATAGATGCCGGCAAAAAAAGGCGGGTCTAAAAAGAGATGACTTCGTGCTCCCGTCTCTTTAATCTCTTCCAAAATAGCGATTAATTGAGGATTGGAAGCTTGGAAAAACTGTAAACTATCGCTATTGAATAGAAGATATTTTTCGGGAGGAATCTTGAAGTTGGAAATATTTTCTCGAAGTTTTTTAAACACGACAGGATCTTTTTCGATAAAGATCGCTTTTTTAGCGCCGCGGGAAATTGCTTCAATCCCAAGCGCACCTGTGCCGGCAAAAGCATCAATAACAATGCTGCCAGGAATGGTCATCTGCAACCAGTTAAAGAGTGTTTCTCGTACTCTCGATGCTGTCGGGCGTAACCCTTCCGCATCAATGACTGCAATTTTTCGAGAGCGATACTCTCCACCAATAATTTGAATTTGATGGTCTATTGTGCCTTTAGAGGCGTGGTTTTTACGATGGGAGGCGGCGTGATGACGGCGTTGTTTCATATCGCAGGCTCTGTAGGGCGGTTTTTAGTTTCAATCTTGATAGGGGCTGTTAGAGCTTTAACCTCATCATCAGTAGGAATAAGAGGAACATTTAAGGTGGGAACGATATGACTACGAATCCAACTTTCTGTTGTTTTTGCAAGCTCATTGGTAGAGAGATCTTTCGATTCTATTGGCTCACCAATGACGATGGTAACAACGCCAGGTTCTTTTAAGAATCGACCCTTCGGTGCGGCAATACCAGAGTTGATCGCCATGGGTAATACCGGAGCTTCCATCTGTTTTGTGACAATAAAGCCCCCTTTTTTGAAAGGGATCTCTTGGTCAAAAGGGACGCGCGTTCCTTCTGGAAAGATAATGACAGAGCGACCTATAGCAAAGCGCTCTTTAGCTTGTTTTGAAATCTGTTTTAAAGCATTTTTACCATCTGCGCGATTAATGGCGATAGGTTTCGCTTTAGCTAAGCCCCAGCCAAAAAAAGGAATATAGAGCAATTCTTTTTTTAGGACAAAAGAGTGTGGGGGCAAAATGACCGTATAGATTAATGTTTCGAGAGCAGATTGATGATTGGAGACAATAAAATGAGGGCGCTCTTGAAGTTTCTCTAAGTGCTCACGACCAATCACTCGATAATGAATGCCGGCACCAATACGCATCCAGCCAATCAGAATATTGGACCAAGCGATGGTGACATTACGATACCAAGATCCCCAAAGGACAACTGTGGTAATGAGCATTATCGGTGTAATAATCAGATAAATTACGAGAAAACCTAAAAATGTAATGAGTGAGCGAAGCCATTTAATCATTCGTCTATCCCCTCTAGTTGGGTGAAGATTGGGAGAGTTTTGACACAAACTCCGCGAGGTTATCAAAAACAGGAAGATCACCTTCGAGGAGATCTATCGCTAACTCGTTTTTGAGTAATTTAGTTTCTGTTGTCGCCCCATTACCTGTACGCACGAGAATAGGTAATACGCCGGCATTCAGCGCTGCTTGAATATCGGAGTCTTTATCGCCGACAAAATAGATTACGGCATCTTTCGATGTTTGTAACTGCGCCATAATTGTGAGTAACATGCCGGGATTAGGCTTGCGATCAGGATGGGAGTGATCATCTGCAATACAAAACTCTAAAGCGTGGATATTGCCCTTTAACTCGGCGAGTAGAGAGTGCATTTTTTGATGCATCTCTTCGAGTGCTTGGTGATCATATAACCCTAAACTGATTCCTCGTTGATTGGTTGCAATACCTACTTTAACACCGGCATTAGAAAGTTTGGCGATGGCTTCTAAACTGCCGGCAATCGGTTGCCATTCATCAGCCGATTTAATATAGTTTTTGGAATCGTGATTGATAACACCATCACGATCCAAAATTACTAAATCAGGCCATTTTAAAGAACAATGATCCATCATATTGAGCATTATGCCTTTGATTAAAGTTGAAGTTTTGAGATATCCGCAACTGTTTCAAAGTCATTGCGAATCTCTGTTAAGAGTGCAATACGGTTATGACGAACTTCAAGATTGTCAGTCATGACCATCGTATCTTCAAAGAATTTCGCCAACGGATCTGCAAGGTTACTGAGCGCTGTTAAAATCGCCTCGTAATCTTTTGCTGCTGCTAGAGATTCGATCTTGCCACTTAGCTCACGAGTTGCAGCGAAAAGAGCTTTCTCTGAGTCATTTTCAAGAAGCATCTCTTTGACATTATCAGCTGCCGCTTCATCTTTGTTATTACTTAAGATGTTGTGAATACGCTTATTGGTCTCTACTAAGGAGCTTGCAGCTGGCAATGCTTTAAATGCTGCAACTGCCAATAAACGGTGGTAGATATCGAGAGGATTGGTGAGTTTCAATTCTGAGATAGAAGCGAAAACATCACTGGAAACCCCAAGATCTGCTGAGTATGCGCGTAGACGATCAAAGATGTAAGTGAAGATCGTTTCGATGGACTTATGAGCATCAATAGATGCCGGCATCGTACTAGCGCTAATTTCGATCAGTTTTAAGAGATCAAGATTAAGCTTCTCTTCAATTAAAATACGAAGTACAGCAAGCGCGTTACGACGTAATCCATAAGGGTCGCGTGAACCTGTAGGGATTTCGCCAATGGAGAAGATCCCCACAATCGTATCTAAACGTTCTGCTAAGCCGAGAGCTTGTGCTTCTTTGGTTGCTGGCAATTTATCGCCGGCAAAGCGTGGCCAGTAAACTTGTTCTAAACTATCTGCCACAACTGGATTTTCGTCTTGTGCATTGGCGTAGTAGCGCGCCATAGTTCCTTGAAGTTCTGGGAACTCTTGTACCATATCCGAGATTAAATCGGCTTTGTTTAAACGAGCGGCACGAGAGACGATCTCCTCATTGGCACCAATCTCTTTTGCAATGGCTTCTGCCAAAGTTTTGACACGATTGATCTTATCAGCTTGTGATCCTAATTTCGTTTGGAACACTACATTTTCAAGATGTGCCAGATAATCTTCTAATGGTTTTTCACGGTCTTCATTCCAGAAGAATTCCGCATCCGCAAAACGAGGGCGAATAACGCGCTCATTTCCTTCAATAACCGCCTCAGGCTCTGCACTAATGATGTTACTAATAAAACAGAATTTATCTACAAGCTTGCCGTCGTTATCAACAATCGGGAAATAGCGCTGATGGTCTTCCATGGCAATAATAAGCGCTTCTTGTGGAACATTCAGGAA
>JASLEF010000236.1 GCA_030151245.1 Ignatzschineria sp.
ATGGGTAGGAACAGATGAGTTCAATAAAAAAGGCAGCGCCTATTGGGGTTATTTCATCATTAAAGTCATAATGGCTATTATGAAGACCGATGGATTGATTCTCTTGTGTGCCATTTCCTAAGAACAGATAGCATCCCGGGACTTTTTCTAAGAAGAAAGCAAAGTCTTCGCTTGTCATCTGTTCTTTGATATCGAGAATGACGTTTTCAGCACCGACAAGGGCTGTTGCAATATCGATGGCGCGTTCTGCTTCATCTTGAGTATTCACGGTCACAGGATGATTAATTTCTCCAAATTTAAGCGTCGCATTCATGCCAAAGGCTTGTGCTATATGGGGAACTAAGATCTTGAGTTTTTGTAAAATGTCCGCGCGAACAGCTTCACTGTGTGTTCTGATGGTTCCTGCCATATCTGCATAGCCAGCGATGGCATTCGTTGTCTCTCCACAGTTAATTTGAGTAATGGCGACGACTAATGATTCAGTAGGATCAATTGTTCTTGCGACAATCCCTTGAATGCCTTGATAGATATGGGTGGCAACTAAGAGAGGGTCAAGCGTATTATGCGGTTGAGCGGCGTGACCACTTTTACCTGAAATATGAATAAAAATACGATCTGAACTTGCCATAATAGCCCCTGATTTAATGGCAAACTGTCCTTCTTTTAAGGTTGGCCAATTATGGAGCGCATATATGGCATCTACAGGATATCGTTCTAAAACTTTCTCTTTGACGACCATGGTTTCAGCGCCCCCACGCCCCTCTTCTGCCGGTTGGAAAAAGAGAACAACTTGGCCTGAAAAATTACGATAAGTGGCAAGATATTTTGCCACCATTAGTAAGATTGTTGTATGCCCATCATGACCACAAGCATGCATTTTGCCAACTAAAGTAGACTTATGAGAAAAGCTATTTGCCTCTTGAATTGGCAAGGCATCAATATCTGCACGAAGTCCAATTGTTTTACCAGGTTTCATGCCTTGGATCGTCGCAATTACTCCTGTTTTAGCGAAAGAAGTATCGATAGAGTCAACATTATAAGATTGCAACAGTGAGACGACTTTCTGTTGAGTATGTCGCTCCTCAAATCCAAGTTCTGGATGTTGATGAATGGATCGACGAATATCTCGAGCTTCCTCTTTCCAAGATTTTAATATATCTAAAGGGGTCATTATTATCCTCTGTGATGGGCTTTTAGTGTATAAAAAAATGCGTTCTTAAAAATGTGTCATTGATGCTGTTTTTATAATTTTTAATGTTCAATATCTATTGTGATGCACCTTTATAAAGTTAGCGAGAGTCTCGAGAGAGTGCAAGTTTAAAAAGAGATAAAAGGCGATAAAAATCAGGTTTTAGCGTTGGTGCTAGTGATATTTTGATGACTTTCTTTCGAAGGGGATAATGAATACCTGTAGCAGGGGATAAAATCATCCCTATTTTCACCATTGAACCTTCTAAATTTCTCGGGTTTTTTTCTTTGGGTATTAGTCATTATGACCGATGTTTTTTTGAAGAAAAATGACGAAATATCTGACTAAAGGAGGTTCGATTACAGAGGAGGGAGTTGTGAATATTATTGATACTTTAGTATGTTGAGCCACTCTTAGAGTATCTAATATGAGTTTTTCGCTAGATGCTTTACCAATACAAAAACGGTCTCCTTATTATGAGGGAGACCGTTTTTTAGGGACTCATTTTGAGTCAATGATTAGAGTATTCCGTTATTGTGTTATCTCAATGAGGGGAATCTCATGTCACAATCCCCTCATGTTATGATAGATAACCTCTTTTCGCCTTTAGTATTAGGCCATCGCTGGTTTATTAATAAGCTTAATAGGGAGTTTCTTCGCATTAATAATGACTATGACAAGCACAATTACAGAGCCGATAATATCGGTGATTGTTTCAGGCATGACCAACATTAATGCGCCGGCAGCTAAAATAATGCGCCCAATAAAGCTGAAATTCATTTTAAAGTAACCTTCAACTGCGGCACTTAAAGCCGTAATCCCAATAATGGAAGTAATGGTGATACTGACAATATCAAAAATAGGCGGGATCGGGAATTCTGTTGCATTCATTGCTAATCCTGTCGTATCAATCATTAACATTGCCGGGTTATAGACAAACATGAAGGGGACAATAAATCCAGCAACCGATAGTTTGAGAGATTGCCAACCTGTTTTCATCGGGTCTCCACCTGCAATACCGGCACCCGCAAATGAGGCTAAAGCGACAGGAGGCGTGATATTAGCAAAGAGACCGAAGTAGAAGACAAAGAGGTGCGCAACGATTGTTGGAATACCAATATTTGCTAATGCCGGCGCTGCGATAGTTGCGGTGATAATATATGCCGGGATAGATGGTAGTCCCATCCCTAATACCATCGAGGCAACCATTGTTAATAACAATGTCACTAAGAGTAACCCCTCACCTGTCCCTGTGATCGAGCCAATTAACTCTGTTGCTGCTGATGTTAAGCTTAATACGCCAATAACAACCCCAATAACGGCACAGGCAGCCATAACAGAGAGGGATTGTCTTGCTCCATCTTCTAAAGCTTCTAAAATGTTTTTAAAGCTCATGCGCGTTGCTTTACTAAATTGGCTGACCACGATAGCAATACCGATAGTATAAAATGCCGCAAAAGCGATAGGAACATTATTACCCAAGAAGTAGACTAGTGCAAAGATAGGGATCAAGAGATGCCCACGCTCTTTTAAAACTTCCTTGACTCGTGGAAGATCTGCTTTAGGAATTCCTTTAAGGTTATCTTTACCGGCTCTAAAGTGTACTTGAGCAATAACACCAAGATAGTAGAGTAATGCTGGGAAAAGCGCTGCAAGGGCGATCGTACCGTAAGAAATACCAGTAGTTTCGGCCATAATAAAAGCACTAGCGCCCATGATCGGAGGAAGAATTTGCCCACCAACAGAAGCACTTGCTTCAACGGCACCTGCGAAGTTACGACTATAGCCCACTTTTTTCATCATAGGAATTGTAAAAACCCCTGTTCCTACAACGTTACCAACAGCAGATCCATTGATACTTCCCATGAAACCACTTGCAACAACGGCAACTTTTGCCGGGCCGCCTTGTTTATGTCCTGCCAGTGCTAATGCGAGGTCATTAAAGAGTTGTCCCATCCCTGATTTATTGAGGAATGCACCGAACAGAATAAAGAGGAAGATAAAGGATACCGATGCACCGACCGCTGATGAGTATAAACCTTCCGTTGTGATATAGAGATGACCAAAAATATCGCCTAAATCAAAGGGGCGAGTTTGAAGGATTCTTGGCATAAAGCTCATATCGCTGATAAAGGGATAGACTAAAAAAATCGCGGCAAGAGCCGGTAAAATAAGTCCCATTACACGACGAGCGGCTTCCATCACTAATGCAATGGTTAAAATGGACATCGCAATATCTGTCTCATTAGCCATTCCTCCACGTACTGTCGCAATCGCATTATATTCTTTAAATAGATAGGCGAGTGATGCAAAGGAGAGTGCCACTAAAATCCAGTCGTACCAAGCGACTCTGTCTCGGCGTTGTTTTCTAAATGCAGGGTAGATAAGAAAGACTAATGCAATTCCGACCGAAACGTGTGTAGCACGATAAAGTAACTCCGGCATTGGATTGTAGGTCGTCCATAAATGGAAGAGCGAGTAAAAAATTGCAAAACAAGAGATAAAGTAGCGAAGATACTTGCTGCTAGGTGTTCTTACGATTGATTCCCGGTCAAATTTTTCTAAAATCTGTTCGGTATCTGCCGGAACAGCTTCTTCAATTTTGTAGGGTTCATTATCATTACGACTCATGACAGTTCCTTATTATTAAACGTTGCCAAAAATTTAAAGATTGATTGCGAATATGCGCTTCGGTATAGCGCGTTGAAGTTTTATAAATTTCCCAAAGATACTCATTGGGAATAATGATAGTAGAACGGACATCTTGATCGATAATCCAATTGATTTCTGCCATAAATTGATTCATTTCATAATGAATCATACCATCATTGCTAGGGAGGACTTTGCCATCGTGTGGGACGCCTGCTCCAAAGGTTTTAAAAATTGAATGAGTTAAGTTAAAACCTTGATCTGTTCGTTCATAATGCTCAAGCCAAGGAGTTTTATCAACAGAATGAATCCATGAAAGTGAAAATTTTGGGGATTGAATTTTACAATCCTGATTTTCCACTGTTATAACGGTATATTGTTGAGACAAAAACGAGGTAAAAATGAGGGGGACCACCATCATCATTGCGATCATGGTGAACCCTTTTTTTAAATATTTGTTATGGGGTCTTCTGCTCATCGTAATATTTTTTTGCACCAGGATGAAGGGGAGCGATCAGACCATTTTGGGCATTTTCAAGAGAGATGTCTTTAGCCGCTTGATGGGCGTTAGAGAGGGTTGTTAGGTTTTCGAAAAAGGCTTTGGTCAGTTTATAAACATCTTCCTCACTTAAGTCTTTACGTACGATAAGCGCATTAACGATCACCGCTGTAGGGACGGATGTTTGATTACTATAGGTGTTTGCGGGGATCTCCCCTGAAAGAAAGTAATCTTGATTTTTTGTAATTTCATCAACCATCTCTTTTCTAATTTCTACTAGTTGTAGATCAAAACCTTGTTCTAGTTCTAAGATTGATGCATTGGGAAGACCACTTGTTAAAATAGCCGCATCAAGTCTTCCTGCTTTTAGTGCATCAACGGCGTCTGTATAGGCTAGGAAGTCTACTTTTAAATCATCATAAGTAATACCATGCCCTTTGAGAAGTGTTCTTGAATTGAGCTCAGCACCTGAATTGAGATCACCGACAGAAACACGACGACCTTTAAGGTCATCCATGGTTTTAATGCCTGATTTTTTAGAGGTCACTATTTGTACATAATTAGGATATAAAACCGCCATTTGCGAAATATTCTCTAAGGGCACTGGAAAAGCTTCAGAGCCGTTAATGGCTTGACTTAAAACATCACTCATTACAAATGCAACTTCCGCTTTACCTTGATTCACAAGATTTAAATTTTGAATAGAGGCTGCTGTAGCTTGAGCTTTTGAGTTCGCGTTGTAAGTTTTTGAATAGATTTGTCCTAAGGTAGTTCCGAGAATGTTATAAGGACCTGAAGCGCCACCCGTGACGATTGTTACGAATTTTGTATCTAGCTTATCTGAATGCTGTGCGTTATTTTCTTGTGTATCATCGCCACAAGCGATGAGTAGCATGGATAATGTACTCACAATGAGTAGCTGTTTAATGTGTGAAATTTTTTTCAACATAATCTCTCCAAGATAGGCATCGCCTATTTAGTTATTCATGATCGTATTTATATTAAGTACATGACAATATCGATAAAGGCTTACCATCAGGAGATGATATTAGGCTTATCATAATATTGGTATGTCGTAGAGAGGGGGTAAAAGCGATAATGCTTATATTAAATTTAAATCTGTCTTCATAGTGAGGATTCTCTATGAAGACAGAGTTTTTAAGAAAATGACTGCTATAAGAAAGGGGCTCTTATAGAGCGTTATTTTGCTGCTTGTTCATCGTAGTATTTTTTCGCGCCAGGATGGAGCGGTGCTACTAAACCTTTTTGAGCATTTTCAAGAGAGATCCCTTTTGCCGCTTGGTGAGCATTTGAAAGGTTATCTAAGTTTTCGAAGAATGTTTTTGTGAGTTTATAAACATCATCTTCGCTTAAATCTTTACGAACTACGAGAGCATTGACAATAATAGCGGTTGGAATCGCTTCTTCGTTGTTGTAAGTGCCTGCTGGAATCTCTGCTGATAAGAAGTAAGATTGATCTTTTGCAATATCATCGACCATCGGTTTTCTGATTTCAACGAGTTGAAGATCAAAACCTTGCTCTAGCTCCATGATGGATGCATTAGGTAAACCACTGGTTAAAACTGCCGCATCAATTTTTCCACCACGAAGCGCATCAACAGCTTCTGCAAAGCCGAGGTAATCGATACGAAGATCATCATAGGTGATACCATGCCCATTTAAAAGTGCCCGAGCATTCATCTCTGTACCTGAGTTGAGGTCACCAACAGCGACACGTTTTCCTTTTAAATCATCCATTGTTTTAATGCCTGATTTTTTAGAGGTCACGATTTGAACATAGTTCGGATAAAGAGCGGCAACCTGAACCACATTATCAATTTTTTCAGGGAATGAGCCTGTCCCTGCAACTGCTTGGCTTAACACATCACTCATTGTGAGTGCCATTTCCGCTTTTCCTTGATTCACAAGATTCACGTTTTGAATAGAGGCCCCTGTAGATTGTGATTTTGAGTTCACCCCATAGGTTTTAGAGTAGATCTGACCTAGAGTGGTTCCAATAATATTATAAGGGCCTGATGAACCGCCCGTTGCGATGGTGACAAATCGAGTTTCAAGTTGATCTGCGCTAACGCCGGCATTATTGTCTGTGCTGTTTGTTTTATTATCATCACCGCATGCAACTAAGAGTGTTGATAGCGCGGTCACCATTAATAGATTTTTTAGTCCAAATTTCTTCTTCATAGTGAATAAGCCTCCTCGGCTGGATTGATCATTTGATATCATTAGTGATTATAGTATTGATATATTGTTATTTGTAGCGTAAAGCCTGCTGCTTGTATAGTGCTATTTTCTTAAACGATAGCACGCTACAAAAACAATTGCATGCAACATGCCGATTTTGTTCTGTAATTTAATATAGGAGAGGGTTTTACGCAAGTTTTGAGGATCGCTATCCTCCATCTTAAAGAGATTACTTTGAAAATAACGGTATGAAAAACTGAGGTAAAGCTTGTAAGAAGGGAATGCGTAGACCTAGATTTAAGAAGAGGTGTATACTGGCAGCCATCTGTTTTATGAGGAGTTAAAAGATTTACTATGCGGTTAAATTCCTATGAGGTGCTTCCCGCTTTGCGGAATCATGCATCGAGAGTCTCTGCTCTCTTAGTAGCGGGGGATGAGCCTTATCTCTCATTAAACCTTGCGGATCAGGCTCGCGCATTTTATCGTGAGAAGGGGTTTCAGGAGCGTGATCTTTTTGAAGTTGATGGTAAATTCGATTGGAATAATTTTACGAATGCAACGCAATCTTTATCGCTCTTTTCAACAGAGAAAATCATTGAATTACGCTTCAATAATCTGCCTGATCGTAAAGCTCAAACAGCATTAGAAGCCTATTTTGAAAACCCGCTAGAAGATCTTTTTTTATTAATTTCAACACCTCAATTAAAAGTCGCGCAGCAGAAAGCAAAATGGGTTACGGCAATCGATAAAGCAGGTATCGTCTCTATTTTGTATCCTCCTCGGGTGCATGAGTATCCCGGATGGATCTTTAATGAATCGAAACAACGGGGCTTAAAGCTTGAGAAAGATGCGGTAGATCTTTTAGCGCAAAATAATGAAGGGAATCTTTTTTCTGTGATTCAAGAGCTTGATTATTTAGCGCTCTATTATGGTGATCAAGTTATTTCTGCAGAAGAACTTCGAAGTGCATTAACACAAAGTTCTAAATTTATTGCCTTTGATTTAAGTGATGCCATTTTAGAAGGGGATATTCTACGAATTAATCGTATTATTACGGCTTTTGAAGAAGAGGGGGAAGCGGCAACGCTGGTGAATTACCTTTTACAAAAAGAGATTGCGACTTTAGGGGAGATGTTGCTCGAGCTTAGTAAGGGAAAGAGTATGCAACAAGTTCTTTCAAAAGTTTGGCGCAATAAACAACCGCTTTATCAGCAAGCCTTATCGCGTTTGAATCTTCGAACATGGAAAAATGTGATGAAGATGGTCGTGCAGATTGATGGTGCGATTAAGGGCCAAATTAGAGAAAATCCATGGAATGCTATTCGGCGTGTGGCATTTGCCCTTTCAGGTCAGAGATTACTCTCTTTAAGTGCGATTTCTGTTGTTAGGTAATGTTTGGGAAAAGATTTTTATCGTTAATGCTTGCGTATCAGTTTTAGATAGAAAGAAGAACCGTATGTGGGGGAAGATGAGAAGTTGTTGTACCTTCAAAATTTAATTCTAAAAAATTATTGAAATTATTGAGACTAGAATAGTTTTATATTTTATATTTTTTGAGATTATCTTTTCATTAGAAACAATCTGTTATATTCCCCCGTCCAATAGCTTCTAAATTAATAGTGGTAATTCTACCTGTTCAATTAATGCGGTAATCACGATGTGAAACTACGGTATAATTGGTTCTTTTTCAGGGGCTTTTTTCATGAATCTATCAAGATATTTCATGGGATGAATGATTAGATAGAGCTTGATATCGCACTAAATTAGAGCATAAAAAAATATAATATGATGAATGAACCAGATTCTAATATCTCTCCTATGAGTGATTATGAGCGCTCTGTGATAGAGCTATCAACTTTATTAGAAGCCATATTGATGGCTTCAGAAGTGCCGCTATCATTACGAGAAATTTTAACAATTTTAGAGGATGAAGCTTATGCTGAGAGCGATATTATTCGAGCGCTTTTTGATTTAGAAGCGCGATATCGTGAAGCAAAAGGGGGAATTGAGCTTGTTGAAGTGGCTTCAGGCTGGCGTTTTCAAGTGCCGGAGCGTTTTTCTTCGTGGGTTGGCAAGCTTTTTGAAGCACGGCAACAACGTTACAGTGCCGCCTTTTTTGAAACATTAGCTTTGATAGCTTATCAGCAACCTGTTACACGAGGAGATATTGAAGCTGTTCGAGGTGTCGCTGTGAGTAGTAATATTATTAAGACGCTAGAAGATCGAGAATGGATTAAAGTTGTGGGGCGGAAAGAAGTGCCGGGGAGACCAATGCTATATGCAACAACGGAACAATTTTTAGATGACCTGAATCTTAAATCTCTTAAAGAGTTGCCGCCACTGCCGGAGCTCGAAGCACTTTTTAGTGAGGTAACAGAGGAGATTGCTGCGCCATTAACGATTTAGGGTAGTAATGCAGTTATTTTTTGTGATCATCTTGATGGAAATCTCTTCATGAGGTTTTAAATATAAAAAGGGTTATAAAAAAGTTATTAAAAAGAGCGCTTAATGACGCTCTTTTTTATGGGAATCATCTATCGGATGAAGCCTATTTAACACGGTCTTATTCAAAGTACTTTTAAAAGCTATTTTAGAAGCAGGTTCTTGAGGGGCGAAAACTTTGGTTTCTTTTATGATGTGAGTGTTAGTCGTTATTTCCAATAGCTTTAAAGAGAAATGAGACGAAAGATCATTATGGTCTTTTCATGAGTGGGGACTCCTCGATTATGGCAGCGCATGACGAAACTGATCAATAATGAGTAAGGTTGCAATAATAATCATTAAAATACCGGAGATACGGCTAATCATCATCGCAGCCGTAGGGCGTGTTTGTAGGACTGTTTGGGAACCGTATCCCACTAGGGAATAGACGACAAAGCTACTAATGATATGAATAATCCCGAGAATAATGAGTTGCGCTGAGAGCGCCCAAGAAGAGTTCGGATCGGTAAACTGAGGCAGTAATGCAAGAAACAATAATAAGACTTTAGGATTTAGCCCACTGACAAAAAATCCTTTAATAGCCCAGCTTTTAGAGGAGTCCATTGCTGTAATAGAAGCTTCACTAGGACGAGAGGGAGAGCGGACCAAGCTTGTTCCAATCCAAAGTAAGTACGTTGCTCCCAATATGCTGATAATTGTCATGAGAAAAGGGTTTTGAGCAATTAAAGCTCCTACGCCCAGTGCAACGATGAGCGTTGCTAAGAAATGACCCAGGAGCATGCCAGAAACGGCAGGAAGAACGACTTTTCCGCGTATACCAGCAGAGATTGCATAAGCCCAATCAGCGCCAGGAGTGATGACAAATAGAAAGGATACGGTCCAAAAGGTCAATAAGATCCCAAAATCCATGATGTTTAACTCACTTTTTCTAAAAATAGTTTTAATATTGGAAAAATCTTCTAAAGAAGTATTGTAGATAGGAATAATATCGCTTATTTGTTAGAATTTTCTTTCAAAGTAATGAGGATAGAGGTGAATTGTTAGTGGAATCTTCTAAGATGGATACAATAGATAAAAAAATCCTTTCAGCGCTACAAAATTCTGGAAGAATGTCGATTACAGATTTAGCGAATCAGGTGGGATTGAGTCTCTCCCCTTGTCATCGTCGAGTTAAACAGCTGGAGGATTCCGGTGCGATTAAGGGATATTCTGCGCAGCTAGATCCTCGAAAGATAGGGTTACAGTTCTCTGCAATTGTTTTTATTCAGCTGAAAACAGGCGATAATGACTCGATTGAAAAACTAGAAAGTGCTTTAATTGATATTCCGCAAATTGTGCAAGCTCAGCGGCTTTTTGGCGATCCAGATTATATGTTGCATGTAGTGGCAGAGAGCTTAGAGGATTTTCAGAAGTTGTATGATCAAAGACTCTCGACGATTCCGAGTATTTTACGTTTAACCTCAACCATCGTGATGAAAAACATTATTGCGGAGCGAAATTTTCCTATTTGGTAGCTCCCAGTTGAAGCTAGAAAATGTAGAGGATTGGATAGAGGGGATATGGAGGAAGGTAAAAAACCATCAATCAATCAATAGATTGAATCTATTTTAGCGGTCGATTACCAAGGAAATATGGGTGATTAGAGGACCTTTAAAGAGGGTTTCGATAAAAATTTTAGAAAAACCTTAATAACTTGTTTGATTCCTTTATACTAACTCTCTTACTTAGCTATAGAATGAGTGATTATGTTTAGACCTTTACCGCTGTTTATCGGTTTACGTTATACCGCTGCTAAACGGAAAAATAACTTTATCTCTTTTATCTCATTTGTCTCTATTGGAGGAATCGCACTGGGGGTTATGACCATGATTGTGGTGCTCTCGGTGATGAATGGTTTTCAAAAAGAGGTGGCAGAGCGTAGTATCGCAATGGCTTTTCATAATCAGATTTTGAATGATGAAAAGGGTCATATTGAAGATTGGCAGTCATTGATGATGATCTCTGATCAGCAAGAAAATGTGATTGGGAGTGCGCCGTTTATTGAAGGGCAAGGACTGATTAATTCATCAGGAACGATGTTGCCGGTACAAGTTTATGGTATTGATCCTGACTATGAACCAAATGTGTCGCCTATTGCCGATAGTATTACGATCTGGAATGAAGATGCGGGACAATATGAGGCAGGAACCTTTGATATCCTCAATGAAGCGCCATTTAGTGTGATGATTAGTCGAGATATGGCAAATCGTTTAGGGGTGAATGTTGGCGATTATATTTCAGTGGTGACATCGGATATTAATGTCACCGTTGCAGGGGTATCGCCGAGAATGAAACGGCTGAAAATCGTTGGCCTTTATCGTGCGGGTGTGTACGAATATGATATTAGTAATATTTTTGTTAATTTGAAAGATGCGGGTGTACTTTATCGCGTCCCTAAAGGGGCTGTGACAGGTGTTCGTCTTAAATTAGATGATCCGATGAAAGCAAGAGAAACCGCCTACTATTTACAAGTTAAACCGGAAATTGCCGAACATTACTCTGTGTATACCTGGGTGAATCAATTTGCGGCGCTCTTTAAGATGATAGAGATTGAAAAAATCTCGATGTTTTTAATCATGAGTTTGATTGTCGCAGTAGCTGTTTTTAACGTGGTATCGATGCTTGTTATGGTCGTGACAGAGAAACAGTCTGAGATTGCTATTTTACGAACGCTTGGCATGCCGCCAAGAAAGATCATGGCGATCTTTATGGTTCAAGGGACATTTATTGGTTTCTTTGGTGCCGCAATAGGGATTATTTTAGGATTATTAATTGCCTTTAATGTGGCTGATATTGTGAAATGGATTGAAAGTTTAGTGGGAAAAACTCTTTTTGAACCTAGCATCTATCCGATCTCTGAAATCCCTTCCATTGTACTTTTCTCTGATGTCGCGACGATTGCCGGCATAGCCTTTATTTTGGCAAGTTTAGCGACACTTTATCCCGCATGGAAAGCATCGAGAACTCAACCTGCAGAGGCGCTTCGTTATGAGTAATGTTGTATTAGATGTTCGAAATATCTCTAAATCCTTTATTGATCAAAAGCATGAAATTACTATCTTCAAAGATTTGAGCTTCGAGATTAAAAAAGGGGATCGTATTGCCATTATTGGGGCTTCAGGCGCCGGTAAAAGCACGTTGATGCATGTTATTTCAGGATTAGATAAACCTACCAGTGGAGATATATATCTCAATGGGCATCATTTTAATCGAGAGTCTGAAGCTAAGCGGGGATATCTTCGAAATGAGTATTTAGGTTTTATCTATCAGTTTCATCATCTATTGCCGGAGTTTTCAGCCTTAGATAATGTTGCATTACCGCTGGTGATCGGTGGGGGAGATATTCGTGAAGCAAGAGCTGAAGCGGAATTGCTATTAGGACGGGTTGGGTTATCGCATCGTTTAACACATCATCCTGGTAAACTTTCCGGCGGTGAAAGGCAGCGAGTGGCCATTGCAAGAGCCTTGGTAACAAAACCTTCAGCGGTCTTAGCAGATGAACCGACAGGGAATCTTGATGAAGAGAATGCCCATGCGATTTTTGATTTGATGTGCGAGATTAATGATGAAGTGGGTACGGCATTGATTGTTGTGACTCATGATAATTCGTTAGCCCGCAAGATGGATCAATGTTGGCGTTTACAAGATTTAAAGCTCACCGCAATTTCACGGTCAGAGATTTAAGCATAGTACTAGTGTCTATTTTGTAAGTGGGTAATCAAGAGAGAGCCATCAAGTTAATCGGGAATGGATTCTCATTATTTTTAGAGGTAATAGATGGATTGGTTGATGCAGATCATCGATGTTTTTTTACATATTGATGATTATTTAGAAGTCATCGTGACGCAGTATGGGGCTTGGATCTATGCGATTTTAATTTTAATCGTTTTTTGTGAAACAGGATTAGTGGTTACGCCATTTTTACCAGGAGATTCATTGTTGTTTGCTGCAGGAGCTTTAGCGGCGATGGGGCTCATGAATATTTGGTTACTATTTTCGGGTCTACTGATTGCGGCCATCATTGGTGATGCGGTAAATTATCAAATAGGTAAACATTTCGGCGTAAAGCCTTTTAAAGAAGATGCGCAAATATTTAAATTAAAATATTTGCAAAAAACAGAGGCCTTTTATGAACGTCACGGTGGGAAAACGATTATTTTGGCACGATTTATTCCCATCGTGAGAACTTTTGCCCCTTTTGTCGCAGGAGCAAGCCAGATGTGTTATCGTCGTTTTGGGTTTTATAATGTGACAGGCGCGCTTCTTTGGACCTCAAGTATGCTGGGTGCAGGCTTCTTTTTCGGAACGGCTCCGATTGTGCAGGAGCATTTTTCTTTGATTGTTTTAGGGATTGTTTTTGTCTCAGCACTCCCGATTGGCATCGAGATTTTAAAGGCTATGATCGTGAAATATCGAAATAAAGTTGCACGAACAGAAGATAAAGAATAAACTTTTGCTAATCTGAACCTTCTTCCATTTCTAATTTTTTGTAAGCCTTAAGGTAAACGAGACGGCTTTTTAAGGAAATGCAGGGGCGATAAGCCCGTTATCCACAAATAACATCTTTTACATTCTAACCCCGTTTAGAAACCTTTCTTATACTTTTAATAAAATCAATCTATGAATCTAACAGAATTAAAACAGAAAACTGCACAAGAGTTAGTTGCTATTGCAGAAGAACTCAATATTCAGGGTTTAATGCGCGCTAAAAAACATGAGCTGATCTTCGCTATTTTACAAGAACAAGCTGACAAAGGTGGCGAAGTTATTGGAGATGGTGTTCTTGAGGTATTAAATGATGGCTACGGCTTCTTACGTGGTGTAGATAGCTCCTTCTTAGCAGGACCGGATGATGTTTATATCAGTCCATCACAGATTAGACGTTTTAATCTTCGTACGGGTGATACTGTTTCTGGCGTGATCCGTGCGCCTAAAGATAATGAAAAATATTTCGCGCTCGTAAAGATCAATGAAGTGAACTATGAGCCTATCGGTAAAAACCGCCGTAAAATTGCTTTTGAAAACTTAACACCCGTTCATCCTGATGAGCCCTTAAAAATGGAGTTAGGTAATGGTTCAAGCGAAGATATTACGGCAAGATTAATTGATATCGTCGCGCCTATTGGTAAAGGCCAGCGTAGTATGATCGTGGCACCGCCAAAAGCAGGTAAAACGATTATGATGCAAAATATTGCGCAATCTATCGCAATTAATCATCCTGAAGCGTATTTAATAGTTCTTTTAATTGATGAGCGTCCGGAAGAGGTGACAGAAATGCAGCGTCTTGTGAAGGGAGATGTTGTCGCATCAACCTTTGATGAGCCGGCACTTCGTCACGTACAAGTGGCAGAAATGGTGATTGAGAAAGCTCGTCGTTTAGTAGAACATGGGCGTGATGTTGTCATTTTATTAGACTCAATGACGCGTTTGGCGCGTGCCTATAACACCGTTGTGCCATCATCGGGTAAAGTTTTATCAGGCGGGGTTGATGCCAATGCGCTTCATAGACCAAAACGTTTCTTTGGGGCGGCACGAAATATTGAAAATGGTGGAAGTCTAACGATTATTGCTACGGCAATGGTTGATACGGGTTCAAAAATGGATGAAGTGATCTTTGAAGAGTTTAAAGGAACAGGGAACTCAGAAATTCAATTAGATCGTCGTATTGCTGAAAAACGTATTTTCCCAGCAATTAATGTCAACCGTTCAGGAACACGTCGTGAAGAGCTGTTAATGGGGCCGGAAGAGCTTCAAAAAATGTGGATTTTACGTAAGCTTATTCATCCGATGGATGAAATTGAGGCTGCAGAGTTTATGCTTGAACGTATGAGAGAGACAAAGACTAATGCTGAGTTCTTTCAAATGATGAAAGGATAATCGATTAAGAGCCTGCTGAAAAATTTGCAAAGAATGGGGGTTTGCAGTAAAATCCCCATCTTGATTATTTTTTAATGCAGTAAACTTTTGATTGACGAATCTTGAGAGCATTGAGAGATAGGCCAATAACATTAATTAATGGATAAATTATTA
>JASLEF010000073.1 GCA_030151245.1 Ignatzschineria sp.
GTTTTAAGAAGCAAGAGAGAAGTTCTCTCCGGCATCATGCAAATGTAAGAATCTTGTCAGTGGCTTTAAGAAAAAAGTTAAAAATTAGATTCAAATAAAAGATTAAAACGAAATAACATATTTAAAGAAGAGAAAGAGAAAATCATGAGACAGTTAGATCCCTATTTTGGTGAGTTTGGTGGGCAATATGTGCCGGAGCTTTTGATTCCGGCGCTTGATCAGCTTGAAGATGAATTTATTAAAGCGCAGAAAGATCCGGAGTTTCAAGCAGAATTTATGGATCTTTTAAAGAATTATGCTGGCAGACCAACGGCATTAACGCTTTGTAAAAATTTAACTGCCGGCACTAAAACGAAGCTTTATCTAAAACGTGAAGATCTACTTCATGGTGGAGCACATAAAACGAACCAAGTTTTAGGACAGGCCTTACTGGCAAAAAGAATGGGTAAAACCGAGATTATTGCAGAAACAGGGGCTGGACAACATGGCGTTGCAACGGCACTTGCTTGCGCATTATTAAATATGAAATGCCGTATTTATATGGGGGCAAAAGATATCGAGCGTCAAGCGCCGAATGTGTTTCGCATGGAGCTTATGGGCGCGACGATTATTCCTGTAGAAAGTGGTTCAGGCACCTTGAAAGATGCTTGTAATGAAGCTCTACGGGATTGGTCAGCAAGTTATAAAACAACGCACTACTTATTAGGAACCGCTGCCGGTCCTCATCCTTTCCCAACGATTGTTCGAGAGTTTCAAAAGATGATAGGGGAAGAGACAAAGGCAGAAATTTTAAGAAGAGAGGGGCGTTTGCCGGATGCGGTTCTAGCTTGTATCGGCGGTGGATCGAATGCGATAGGGATGTTTACAGATTTTATTCCTGAGGAAAAAGTTCGATTAATTGGGGTAGAACCTGGTGGTAAAGGCATCCATACGGGAGAACATGGAGCTTCCTTAAAACATGGAACGCCGGGAATCTATTTTGGTATGAAGTCCCATCTCATGCAGACCGAAGAGGGGCAGATTAAAGGTTCATATTCTGTTTCTGCAGGATTAGATTTTCCATCTGTTGGGCCACAACATGTTCATTTACACAATATTGGACGAGCAGAATATGTCTCTGTTACAGATCAAGAAGCCTTAGATGCGTTCCAGCAATTGGCGCGTAAAGAGGGTATTTTACCGGCATTGGAATCATCTCATGCATTAGCTTACGCACTTAAAATGATTGCAGAGCAACCGGATAAAGAGCAGTTATTGGTTGTTAATCTATCTGGTCGAGGCGATAAAGATATTTTTTCAGTCCATAAAATTTTAAAGGAGAACGCGTAAAATGAGTCGTTATCAACAATTATTTAATCGTTTAGCCACTCAAAATGAAGGCGCATTTGTTCCTTTTGTTGTTTTGGGAGATCCCACTTATGAGCTTTCAAAGCAGATTTTAATCACTTTGATTGAATCAGGAGCGGATGCATTAGAAGTAAGCATTCCATTTTCTGATCCGTTAGCGGATGGTCCCGAAATTCAAGGTGCAGTTTTGCGAGCGATCGGTAATGGAATGAGTGTTCAAAAGTCATTTCAGCTACTGGCTGAGATACGGGCTCTCTATCCAGAAATCCCAATTGGCTTATTGATGTATGCGAATTTAATTCATGCGGCGGGAATTGATCACTTTTATCAACAGTGTGCTGAGGTCGGCATTGACTCTGTTTTAGTTGCAGATCTTCCTCTTCGCGAATCATCTACTTTTAAAGCCGCAGCAAAAAGGCATCAAATAGCGCCAATCTTTATCTGTCCACCAGATGCTACAGAGGAGACATTTGCCGGTATTGCTACAGAGGGGGAAGGTTATACCTATTTGGTCTCTCGAGCAGGGGTGACAGGCGTGGCACAGAAGCTTGAGAATAACTCTCTAAACGATAATATTGCGAAGCTGAAAGCCGTAGGCGCTCCACCTATCGTGCAAGGATTTGGAATCGCATCACCCGAACAAGCAAAGCATTATCTTGATTGTGGTGTGGCTGGCGTTATTAGCGGCTCAGCGGTAACACAGATTATTCGCGAGAATCTTGCCGATGAATCGGTACTTTTAACAGAGCTCGGAAGCTTTATTCAATCGATGAAAGCGGCTACAAAATAGGACTTAAACAGAATAAATCGATAACGGATCTCCCTACAATATCCGTTGAAATACGAACATATTAAAGCGCCTAAGATGAGAAAATCTTTGGCGTTTTTGTTCAGGGATCTATCGGTTTTAGCCGGAGAGGTTTTTAAGGGGAAAATCATCGATATTTAGCGATGCTCTCGCTAACATAAAAGATGATTTTATCGTATAATCAACCACAGAAGATTTCGTGATAACAAAAGATGTTTTAAAGGCTATCGGATAAGGGATACAAATGCATAGATTTATCTATTTACTTTACGCCGCATTGGTTGCTGCTTTAATTTATATGGTGACCATGCCATTTATTCTGCTTCATGATGATCAGACAGAAGAGGTGGGGGAGGTTTCCTATTATATTCCGGAAGAGGGGTTACAGTCGCACTACCATAAAGAGGTAGAGATGACGAAAGGGAAGTATTCATCAAAATCCGAAACGTCTGATGAATCAAAGTAATTCAAGACTATTCAAGTTTAATATCACTATCATAAGATGGTGATATTTTTGTATTAGAAGCGATTATTTCGATTATTGAGAAAAAATATTCTTTAATATTCACGGTGTTAGGTGAATCTATTAATGATAGAAATTTAAGGGTTGAATTGTATTATATTAAAATAATTTAGGATTATTTATTGGATAAAGGATGATTTCAATATCTATTTCAGTCATGATAAAAGAGATTGTTTCAAAATAGAGAAAGTTATATTGATAATAAATAATTGATGCAATCAGATCTCATCATTAAGGATATGAAGAGTTATCGGATGGTCAAGATAAAGGAGAACATCATGTTAAAACCAGATCATACAGTATTAGTGCTTGTGGATGTCCAAGAGCGGTTATTACCTGTTATGGATAAAAAAGAAGCGCTCTTAAAGAATTTAGAAATTTTAATACAAGGGGCAATAACGTTGGAAATCCCCATTGTGTGGCTAGAGCAATATCCGAAAGGATTAGGGAAAACCGTTGAACCTTTAAAATCTTTACTCGAAGCGCAAGGATTAACACCGATTGAAAAGATGACTTTTAGTGGCGTTCCTCATCCCGAATTTCAAAAAGTCTTAGAAAAATACGATCATGCACATTTTTTAGTTGCCGGTATTGAAACGCATGTGTGTGTTTATCAAACGGTAAGAGATTTATTAGATGAGGATTATGATGTTGAGGTTGTTTCAGATGCGGTCTCATCACGTGTGGAAGCTAATACTGAATTAGGCTTAAACAAGATGATTCAATTAGGCGCGACTTTAACGAGTACTGAAATGTGCTTATTTGAGATGTTAGAGAGTGCGGAGCATGCACAATTTAAAACGATTAGTAAGTTCATTAAGTAAAAGCTGAACAAAATTAATGGAAAATCCGATGGAATGTGAATTTCGCAAGATTTTAAACCTAATAGTAGATATTAGTCAAAGTGATGATCTTAATATCTCTTAAACTATGACAGATTCCAGTATGCTATTTCCCCTAGCTGCTGGAATTTTGTTACCTATAAACCTTATTTTCTTATTTCTATGAAAAATTAATGAAGAATTAGCAGATATGACGCAAGAACTTATAATCGTTTTAGTCCTGTTGTTTGCGGCGGTAATCGCCTTTATGATGAATAAACCACGCATGGATGTGGTGGCTGTTTGTGCGCTTTTAGCGCTTCCCTTAACTGGTAGTGTGACACTTGATCAAGCATTGGCAGGTTTTAGTGATAGCAGTGTGATTATTGTTGCGGTTTTCTTTATCATAGGAGATGGTTTAGTACGAACGGGAGTTGCTTTTAGAGTAGGGGATTGGCTTGTCAAGCAATCTAAAAATAGTGAAACCCGATTAATCGTTCTATTGATGCTCTCTGTAGCACTGCTGGGATCGGTGATGAGCTCAACGGGAATTGTGGCAATTTTTATTCCGATTATTATTAGTGTGGCTACAAAGATGAAAGCAGATGTCCGCCGACTAATGATGCCATTAAGTTTTGCTGGATTGATCAGTGGAATGTTAACACTTGTTGCGACCGCGCCGAACTTAGTGGTTTCAAGCCAGTTACAACTTGCTGGGCATAAAGCTTTTGAATTCTTCTCCTTCACACCGATAGGCTTAATTATTCTCTTTGTGGGAATGTTTTATATGTTATTTGCGCGTCGTTTTCTCGGTAAAAAGACAGAAGATCAAAGTGGAAGAGGGAAAACGCGAATTAACTTTGATGATCTAGCGACAGAGTATCAGCTGAAGGGGCGGAATTATCGAGCGCAAGTGGGGAAAGGGTCACCACTTATTGGAAAACGCTTATCAGAAATGAATCTTCGAGGGGGACATGGTGCGAATATTATTGTTGTAGAGCGTCGTTTAAATCGATTAAGAAATGTGGTTCTAGATGCTGTTCCTGACCGTGTTATTCAAGAAAATGACGTTCTTCTCTTTGACTTTTTCTACCCAGAGAAGGTCGATTTTTTTATGCAAAAGTTCAATTTAGTCTCCTTACCTTTGATGAGTAGCTACTTTAATGAACATTCCCGTGAAATTGGCATGGTGGAAGTTGCTATTCACCCTGATTCAAAATTGATTGATAAAACAGTACTCGAAAATGCATTCCGTTCTAGCTATGGCCTGAATGTTATGGGGATTAAGCGACAAGGTGAAGTGCTGGAGAACGAGCTCTTAAATGAAAAGCTTAAACGAGGGGATACGTTATTAGTGTTTGGGATGTGGCGGGCTATTCGTCAATTGCAGACGATGACGAATGATTTCGTTGTATTAACAGTGCCAGCTGAAGTCGATGAAGTTGCTCCCGCAATGGAGAAGGCTCCTTATGCCATTCTTGCTCTTTTAATTACGGTTGGATTAATGATTTCAGGAATATTTCCTAATGTTTTAGTGGCTATTTTTGGGGCTTTATTAATGGGAGCTTTTGGTTGTATCACCATGGACAGTGCTTATAGATCGATTCATTGGCAGAGTATTATTTTGATTGTCGGGATGTTTCCTTTTGCGGTTGCCCTACAAAATACCGGCGGTGTTGATCTTGCGGTAAAATATCTCTTAGAACTTAGTGGTGGTGCAAGTCCTCGAGTTGTTTTAGCAATGATCTTTGGATTTACGGCCATTATAGGACTCTTTATCTCGAATACAGCGACAGCTGTTTTATTGGCGCCTATCGCGATTCAAACAGCATCTGTCTTGGGAATTTCACCCTATCCATTTGCGATGGCTGTGGCGATTGCTGCATCCGCAGCCTTTATGACTCCTGTTTCATCTCCTGTTAATACGCTTGTTGTTGCACCCGGTAAATATAGTTTTGGCGACTTTGTGAAAATTGGTGTCCCTTTTGTTTTAATCGTGATGGCGATAGCCGTCATCTTTATTCCGATGCTGTTTCCTATGGGGATATAGTTTTGAGAAGGGGGTTAATCCCTTAATAGAAAGTAGAAAGGCTTCCATTAGAAGCTTTTTTATTTTTTTTTATGAGGAACTATAATATCTTCATATTTATATATGACTAAATAATATTAGTGATTATGATTTGTTGTTAAATATTTGATGTTACATCTATCTATTATCTCTCTAGTAATCGTATGATCTTGAAATAAGTTATAAATTCCCACGAAAATATTTGTAAATTATTATCTATGAGATCTTCACATCTCTCTTTTTTCGCTGAAATCTCGGCAGTGTATTGCCAAAATGTATTGATTTTAAACTGATATTTTGGTGTTTTTGACTTGCATCAATAGTTTTACTTTTAGGGAGATGTAGTGATTATTTACAAGAGATGTTTATTTTTAAATAGTTGATATATTACAGGGTGTTGTATCTATTAATAGTAGTTTGCAACTATTGGCATTATGAAATTCATTAAATGATTTAATTCTTTTAATCAATCAATCAATCAATAAATAAGTCAATTAATTAATTGATTGGTTTTAAGGAGTTATTTTGTGAGTTTTTATCAGTTATTAATAATCTTAGGAGATTAATATGTCTACACCCTGTTATGTATCCATCGAAGGTTTAACTCAAGGAAATATCACTGCTGGCGCGTTTACTGCTGAGTCAGTAGGGGATATCTATGTTGAAGGTCATGAAGATCAAATGCTCGTACAAGAAGTGAAGCATGTCGTGACTGTGCCGACAGATCCACAATCAGGACAACCGTCAGGTCAGCGTGTGCATCGTCCCTTTATTATTACGGTTGATTTGAATAAAGCCGTACCACTTCTCTATAACGCCCTTGTTTCGGGTGAACAACTTCCAAAAGTTGAAGTGAAATGGTATCGCACCTCAAGTACTGGACAACAAGAGCATTTCTTCACCACGACATTAACAGATGCGATTGTGACGGAGATCGACCAAGTGCTTCCCAATGCGATTAATCCAGAAAACAAGCCTTATCGTCAATTGATCGATATCTCGCTTGCGTATCGTAAGATCGAGTGGGATCACGAATCAGCAGGGACGAAAGGCTATGACGACTGGAGAAACCCACGTCAAGCGTAATTGTCTAAGTTATGGATGTCTGCTGATCGTGAGAGATGCATATTTCATATCGTTAACAGTAAAGCCTTTTAGGCTTTACTGAATATTTTTATTCCCGTTCAGATAATGATAATTTGCAAGAATAGAAGGTAAAGGAGAATTTAATGGTGGAAAATCAACGAGGATTTAATGAAGTCCGTTTTGAGTTTAAAGCGGGTCAACATGAATTTAATGTGATTAATTTCATCATTGATGAAGGTTTTTCAACGCCTTTTTGTGGAACATTTAAGTTATCTAGTAGACAGCGTCAGATTCATGCTGAAGATATGATGAATATGACGGGAACTTTAAAAGTTTATCAAAATAAAAAATTAACTCGAATATTTAGTGGTATTATCCAACGTTTTGAAAAAGGGGATGATACGGGCATTGAAACTCGTTATAACTTAACGATTGTTCCTGCTTTTGCGCGCTTTGCATTACGGCATAATTCTCGAATATTTCAGCACAAATCAGTTATTGATATTCTAGAAGAGATGCTCAAAGAATTTAGGATTACGAATTACTATTTAAGAATCACAAATCAACATGAGAAACGAGATTACTGCGTACAGTATCGAGAAACGGACTTAGAGTTTCTTCATCGAATACTTGCTGAAGAGGGAATTGCTTATTTTTTTGAATATGATGAAGCGGAACATACCATAGTTTTTAATGACTACACTCCTAAGTCAGTGACGGCTGTCAGCGATGTCTTATATGATCCTAAGGCAAGTGCTATGCCAGATCAGCCATATATATGGAAATTCTTACTTCAAAATGCATTAAAGCCGACGAATGCTGTATTGGCAGATTATAACTTTCAGACACCTAAATTTACCATGAACCGTGATGCAACGACCTATGAGACAGAGATTCAAAATGGTCAATATGAATATTATGATTATCCTGCTCGTTACTTAAATGGAGATGTGGGGACCCTTTTTTCCAAGTCTAGAATTCACTACTTAAGACGAGACTCTTCAACGGCATTAGGGGAGAGTAGTCTTGCGCAATTTTTACCAGGGACTTACTTTGAATTAAAAGGTGAATATCTTAAGGCTTACAATCGAAAATGGGTTTTAACTCAAGTTCGCCATATTGGAGAACAAGCGCAATCCTTAGAAGAACGAAGTTCAACGGGAAAAACAACCTATCGCAATGAGTTCTCTGTAATGCCTTTAAATCTTCTTTGGAGTCCAACACCTGAGCCTAAACCTCAAGTGGGTGGCCCTAATGTTGCCGTAGTTGTTGGGCCGCCTGGGGAGGAGATTTATGTGGATCGTTTTGGACGTGTTAAAGTTCTTTTTAAATGGGATCGTTATCAGCATCCAGAACCGAGTAATGACAGTGAACGCACCTGTTGGATTCGAGTGTCTGATGGATGGGCAGGATCAGGGCGAGGAACAATGGCAATTCCGAGAGTCGGGGATGAAGTATTGGTAAGTTTTTTGGAGGGAGATCCTGATCGACCGATTATTACCGGTAGAACTTATAATGGGCATAATCTTCATCCTTTTGCACTGCCAGAACAGAAAACGATTACAGGTATTAAAACGAAGACTTATCGTGGGGAAGGTTATAACGAATTACAGTTTGATGATGCGACAGATAATGAGTTAATTCATCTTCATGCCCAAAAGAACATGGATACGAAAGTCTTAAATGATCGGACAACCTATGTGATTCATGATCATTCTGAACGCATTGGCAATGATCAAACGATTTTAGTAGAACATGATCAAAAAATTGATGTACTGCGTCATGAAAAAGAGACTGTGGGCGGTAATCAGACACTGACAGTTAAACGTAACCAAGTGGAGACGGTATTTCTTGGAAAACTTGAATCTATCGGCATTGCGAAATCTTTAAATATTGGCTCAAGTTATCTTGAAAATGTTGGCGCTACTAAAAATACTCATGTGGGGCTGCAATACACAATTCATACCGGTCAGAGAATGAAGATCTCTACGGGAAAGACGCGAATAGATGTTGCCGGTGAAACCAGTATTGTTGAGGCAGGCAAACATTTAGAGCTGCGATGTGGTAAATCTCAGATTGTCATGACTGAAGATGGCAATATTTATCTGAAAGGGATGAATATACACATTCAGGCGGAATCAAATATTTATCAAGATGGCGTGATGATTAATCTTAATACCGGAGCTAGTGAAGCACCACCGAGTACGCCAGAAGATGAAGAAATTGAGAATAAAGATGATAGTTACTTTGATTCCTAGTTTTTAAACAGTTGTCGTCAGAAACGTTTCATGGATGAAATATTCTTGTTAAAACAGATAACCGCAAAGGATTGCGCAGTGGGGGAAATGATCCTCGCCAGAATTAATTTTTATTAGCGTAATGAAGTGTGGAGTTGAATTATGAGTGGACAGCCAGCAGCAAGACTAGGGGATGCAACGTTAAAAGGAGGACCTATAGTTCAAGGGTCTGCGGGTGTGATGATAGGGGCTATTAATGGCAAAGCCTGTTCGACTTGTCCCGGAGGGATGGCGGTTGGAAACCCGGTAAACCCCATGCTTGGCGCAAAAGTCCTAACCAATGAGATGGATGTCGCTTTATCTGGGGATTTAAGCTTTATCGTCTCTCGTAACTACAGTAGTTATCAAACAAAAACACCAGCACCGGTGGGAATGTTTGGTCCCGGTTGGCAATCGCAGGTGGAACTTAGTTTAACCGTGACCGATTCTCAAATCATTCTTCATGATACTAGCAATAGAAGTCTCTATTTTGAATCTCTCCTTGAAGGGGGAATTGGTTATAGCCAGAGTGAAAATGTCTGGATCATTCGTGGTGGTGCCGAAGAATTATTGGTCAAAGGGCATGTTTTAACAGCGCTTTGGGAATCATTACCCCTAGAAATACGCCTTAATCGAAATTACTATTTTGTGACAAATAGAATCTTAGGACCTTTAGCGGTCTTGGGATATATCACCCCCTTTGTGCCAGATAACCAAACATTTTTACCTCAACCTTTAGATGAACGACGAGTTCTGATTATGGAGAGCGATCTCTTTCATCATCAGATTCATTATCATCGTGTGCCAGAGGGGAGTAGTAAAGGCAAAATTATCAAAGTCACCGATGGCGTTGGTCGAGAATATCGCCTCAATTATGAATCGGTATTCCTAAATAGTGAGGGGGAGGAGAAAGATCCCAAGCGCAACCTAAATGCATCCATCGATGCCGGATATGGCCGTGATAGTGGACTGAGATTATCAGAAGTCTATCTGGTAAAAGACCCTGTTTATGAAGAGATTCCTCTCAATCCGCTAGTGCGTTATCACTATAATGAGCGGGGCGAATTAACGCATGTGTTTGATCGTGCCGGCGATGAGGTAAGATTCTTTCAATATGATACGCAACATTTAGGACGTATGACGGGGCACCGTTATGAGGGGCGTCCGCTCACAAGTTATGAGTATAATTCCCAAGGCTTCGTCTCAAAACAGCATAACCCTAAAGGTTTAGATTATCTTTTTAGGTATGAGGACTCTGCGGCTGAGGTGGAAGATAGCTTAGGTCGCAAGGATCGATATGAGTTTTCCGGTGAAGGCGGTTTAAAACGGTTAGTGAAGCATACCCGTAAAGATGGCTCAATAATCCGTAATGAATTTGATCAGCATGGGCGAATGGTTGCGCAATATGATGCGCTTGATCGTAAGACGGAATATAGCCTTGATATTGCTTCTGGCTTACTGATAAAAACAACGACCCATGATGGACGTGAATTTAAATTTGATTACAATCGCATGGGGCAGCTCACGACGAGAATTTCCCCCAATGGCCAACGAAATAGCACCGAGTTTGATCACTTAGGGCGCATGATCGCCCAAACTGATGCCCTTGGTGAGAAGACGCGGTATGACTATGAAGGGGAGACGAACCGCATTAGTAAGATTATCGATCATGTAGGTAAAGAGAAAATGGTGACTTGGACTGAATATGGGCAAGTGGCAAGTTTTACCGATTGCTCGGGGAAATCGCAGCATTATCAATATGATCAATGGGGGAATACCCTTCGCACGGATTATGAGGAAGGCTTGTTTGAGTGTTATGAGTATGATGCCAAAGGCCGCTTAATTGCCACTACAAATCCGACAGAGGATATCACCCGTTACAGTTACAATAAGGCCAGCGATACCATTAAGGTTACATTACCCGATGGACGGGTTCAAGAATCCACTTATAATCCTTGGGGTGCGATTTTAAGCCAAAGCTTTGCTGGCGGTGTGATTCAATATCGCTACGATAAGGCAAGTCGTTTACGAGGCTTAAAAAATGAAAACAGTGCCGAGATGCATTTTGAATATGATCTCATGGATCGTACCACCTTAGAAAAAGGCTTTGATGATCGAACAAAGCGAGTAAAGTATGATGCTTTAGGGCGCATTACTGATAGTTACGACAATGACCTTCATGCAACTTATCATTATGATGAACAAGATCGACTGATTTCTAAGTTACTTCATCATCCTAATGGGGAATCCCAAGAAACATCGCTCAGCTACGGCGAATTAGGACTTGATCAAATTGTAGAGAAGCAAGCAGAACGGGCGATAGGAGTTTCCTATTATTACGATAAGATCGGGCGTTTAGCGAAAGAATCTCAGTGGGTTGAAGCAGATGATGCGACGCTCTGGCAGTACGATGTGGCGCATCAATACTCTAAATTAGGATTTAGAGAGAGTAGTCAATATCAAGGATTGCCGGAAATCCATTATCAAACCTATGGCGCTGGGCATCTCATTGGTGTGTTGATGGATGGGGAGAGTTTAATTGATTTTGAGCGAGATAATCTGCATCGTGAATCAAAACGACAGTTTGGGTCGTTAGAGCTGTCAACGCTCTATAATCAGCGAGGAGAGCTAGAGATGGTTCTGGCAAAAGCCTATGCCCACTTTAAACTTAATCGTGAATATCTCTATGATCAAGCCGGGCAACTGACCACGACGCTCACAAGGCAGGGCGAGATTCAGTATCATTATGATCTACGAGGACGATTAACCGGTGCTGAATCTTACGATTTTAAAAGAGAATATCAGTATGATCAAGCCGGCAATATTCTCCCGCAAGAGAAGAATCCCTATTATCAAGCGTTCGAAGAGAATCGGGTGCAGGAAGATGCAGCCTATTTCTATTTTTACGATCAGTATGGCAATCTTGATCGTAAGAATCATAAAGAAAAAGATGAGCGTCATTACTTTGTTTATGATGGTCAACATCGTCTTAAACATTATGAAAGATATGAAGAGAACCAAAAAGTCGTCGAAAGCCATTACCAATATGACCCTGTAGGTAGAAGAATCTCAAAACAGAGCGAGATCTATCGTGATGGAAAGTTGATGGATGAACCCCATTACTGGTATGGCTGGGATGGCGATAGATTAGTTACAACGGAGCATGAGAAGAGCCGAATTCACACGATCTATGAGCCGACCAGTTTCAAACCTTTGATACGATTAGAGCAATCCCTACCCTTGCCGGAAGTTTCCAAAGCACTCGGCGATATCATGGAAGCGGAGATGGCAGAGACAGGGATAAAACTGCCAAAACAGGTTAAAGATCGCTTTAATAGAGTTGAAGAAGAGATAAATGCCGGGGATCTATCGCAAGAGATGGCCAATTGGCTCGCCACGATGCAGATGACGGAGGAGCGCATAAAAGCCGATTTTATGCCGGAAAAGGCGGAGAAACAGGCGCTGACGAAACATTATTATCATACCGACCAAATCGGCACGCCGCTTGCGCTTGTGAATGAACAAGGTGAAATCGATTGGGAGATCGTGATCGATCCTTATGGCAACAGAGTTCGAGAAGAAAACCCCAATAAACTCTATCAACCCATTAGAATGCAGGGACACAAATTCGCAGGAGCGAAATTTGAACGGCTCTGCCGGCCCGAAGGGCGAATCACAGGATGTGATGAGTAACATTATGATATCGAA
>JASLEF010000120.1 GCA_030151245.1 Ignatzschineria sp.
ATCTCATTCAATCATCTTCATCATACACTTTCTATCATGAACCCATTCAAAAAGCGATGAGATCAAACAGAATACAGCCTTTAAAAATTTCCCATAAAAAAACCTAACTTCACGACTTTAATGACAGTTAGGTTTATTACGTTAAAGTAAGTCTTTATATTCTTTTTCGTCTATCTTCTCACCCTTGCGAATCCTTTCTAGTAATTTGACCAAATAATTATGCCTATCTTTATTTAAGGGACTTAACAATATACAGAGCATACTTAAGATACAAAAAACAAATGTTCCTAAACTAAAAATTACCTTTAAATAATATAAAGTCTCTCCTGTTTGGAATTCATTAGGAATATATCCAATTGTTGTGATTAATACTCCTAAAAGGCTAATTGCAATAGCAGCAGCCACTTTTTGAGCTACTGTAGCGAAAGAATAGTAGAGCCCCTCCCTACGCTCACCTGTTTTCAACTCATCAACTTCTACACAATCAGGAATCATTGCATAAACTACTTGATAAAGAGCATTCAATCCCGCGATTGATAGGCTACACATTATTAAGGGACCAATAATACTTCCCTCTTTATTTACAAACCATGGGAATACAAGCATTGCTAATGCCCATAACCCAAAAGAAAAATTCCAAGCGACCTTCTTAGAGTACACTTGAGACATTTTACTAACAGGCCAAACCCACAACAATCCTATAATCCACATTAGCGTCATGATCATCGCAATTTGCTCATCACTCAAACGTAAGTTATATGTAAAATAATACATAATTCCGCCAAGAAATATCGCTTGAGCAATAATACCAAATAGAAAAGCTAGGACAACATAACGAAAAGACCTATTACTAATAGGAATTGTTATGATACTTCTAAAACTAATACTTTTAACAAGCGCTACTTCCGTATTTTCATATCCTTTTGTTGATCTCCATCCTATTAAAATACTAAGCGTACATAAAATGCCAAAAACAAAAAATACAACTGACCATGCCCCTTTTACAGAACCTATCCAAGGCTCAACAATAGATATATAGTATAACAATCCTCCGCCAAATATTACTCCCAACAAAGCCCATACAATTCTAATTCCACTGAGACTACTCCTTTCATTATAATCCGCTGTCATTTCTCCACTCAATGCTGTATAAGGAATATCAATCACTGTTTGTGTTGTATAAAACACAATAGCAATAACAGTGAAATATACTTTAGTCTCTGTATCTCCTAAATTAAAATCTGTAAATAACAACCAAGTAGCGATACCAAAGGGGATTGCCCCCCACAATAAAAATCTCCTTCGACGTCCTTTGACTGGGTCTGACTTATCAGAAAGAACTCCTACAACAGGATCTGTAAAGGCGTCCCACAAAGTAGCGATCATCATTACAAACCCAGCAAAAGTCGCTGTTAAACCAACCACATCCGTAAAAAAAAACAACCCATAAGTTGTAAACATTGTAAATGTAAATAGAGTTGCCAAACCAGGCGCTCCATATCCTATTTTAACGCCAATAGGAATTCTACTATTCTCCATCCTATTTCCTCCATCTTATTATTTAAAGCGCATTTATTATTGTCATTAATAAAAAAGGAAGAAAAACACCTAAGCTTTCCTCCCTTTTAATATTTCCCTTATCCATTAAACTGATACATAGTTAAAAAATTTACTCGTCATAACGTACTTTTGGTAAAACACAGAGCATTTCAAAAAGCATGTTCGCTCCTAATACGGCTGTTGTTCCAAATGGGTCATAAGGAGGGGATACTTCTACTAGGTCTGCTCCGACAATGTTAAGACCTTTCAACCCACGTACAATCTCTAAGCCTTGCGGTACTGTTAACCCTCCAATTTCAACGGTCCCAGTCCCCGGCGCATGGGCAGGATCAAAACTATCGATATCGTAACTAATATAAACAGGACCATCCTTCATCAGCTCTCTAATTTCAGCCATTAAAGGAACAAGAGATTTATGCCAGCACTCTTCCGCCGGAACGACTTTGAACCCCTGCTCTTTAGACCAATCAAACTCATCTGCACTATAACCTGTACCACGAAGCCCAATCTGTACAACGCGGTTACAATCGAGCAACCCTTCTTCTACGGCACGACGAAACGGTGTACCATGAGCGATTTTTTCACCAAACATTGTATCGTTAATATCTGCATGTGCATCCACATGAATTAAACCCACAGGACCATGCTTCTCTTTCATCGCACGAAGAATAGGGAGAACAATTGTGTGATCTCCACCGAGAGTCAAAGGAATCGCATCATGCGCGAGAATTTTTTCACGATAGAAATCCGTAATAATATCCATACTTTTAAGAATATTAAAAGTATTGATCGGCACATCACCAATATCTGCGATTTGCATGCTTTCAAAGGGTGCCGCTTTTGTCGCCACATTATAAGGACGAAGCATTCTGGATTCATCCCGAATCTGTCTTGGCCCCAAACGGGTTCCCGGACGGTTCGAGGCACCAATATCAAAAGGAATTCCTACAAATGCCGCATCTAAACCTTTCGCATCTACTTGCGTTGGTAAACGCATCATTGTTGCAATCCCACCGCAGCGCGGCATTTCATTTCCACCTAAAGGTTGATTAAATTTAGTTGTCATACTCTTTCCTCCATTAATGAGATCTAAAATCTTAGATCTGTTATGACGATTGATTTTTTATCTTCAATTCATATTAGGCAGGTTTCGCAGATTGTTCTATTAACATATTCATAAGTATACATATCATTTTTAATATGTATCTTTAAGCCTCTATTAACCAGCTTAAATAGACCTATTTAAAAAAACCACGAGCCGTTTACCCGTGGTTTTGTTATTCCTTGATGATTCTCACCATGCTTTTTAAATACTCTTACAATAGAGCTACGATGAGCAAGGTCGAAGCGCTTTCTGAATCGCATAAATGGCGCCTAAAATCATGATAAACCCACTCAGGGAAATGAGCGTTAAACCTTCTCCTAAGAAAATCCATTCCAAGAAAAATGCCGGAAAGAATCTCTCTCCGGCATTATCATCCTATTCATCTTGATAATCTTTTGATCATCAAAGCTTAATTCATCTCTGCATATAATTTGGCTTCATCCAATTGAATAATTACCGGTACATCACTTTTCTGCGCCACTAAGACGGCACTTTGAAGCTGATCCATACTAGTAATCTCAATAGTTTCACAGCCATAACCTTTGGCTATCGTTATAAAATCAGGTGTATAGATATCTACCCCGATAGTCGGAATCCCATGCTGAATCATCGAACGCTTAATCTCTTGATAACCAAAGTTATTCCAAAGTAGAACAATGATATTAATATTTTCTTCGACCGCCGTTGCCAATTCTGGCAAGCTAAACTGAATACCCCCATCCCCAATTAAAGAGACTACTGGTTGTTCAGGATTTGCCAATTTCGCGCCTATTGCCGCCGGCAAACCATAGCCTAACGTGCCATAACCCGTTGCAGAGTTAAACCACTTTCGTGTTTGATCCGTTTCAAAAAGAAAATTCCCTGAATAGACGATTTGTGTAGAATCTCCAGCAAATACAACATTTGGTGCATTTTCTTGCAAAATCTCTAATACTCGATATTGCACGTCCCACTCTTTCGGGAAAGCTGTTTTCAGTTGATCTTTAATGGATCTTACCAATAATGATCCGCGACTCTCCTTCGTAAATTTTACAGGT
>JASLEF010000181.1 GCA_030151245.1 Ignatzschineria sp.
CCGTTCTCTGTCGCCAAAATTCACCCTACTCGCTGGCGCGCGACCTCCTTAAAGATGCAAGCATTCGCCCCAGCTTTGAGGTAGCTTGTAGCTGAAATAAAACCCCGCTTCAAACTCGCTTGCAAGATGCCGGATAGAACGACTCTTTTGCTTCTCACAGTTCGTTCGCCGGCATTAAAAAAGACGCCATTGCCGGCAATGCTAACGAATAAGTAACAGCGTAAGAGAATGGCGTTTAAGCGAGAATAGACATGCGGCGGAGTTTAAACGCCGTTCTCTGTAGCCAAAATCTCGCCCTACTCGCTGGCGCGCGGTCTCCTTAAAGATGCAAGCATTCGCCCCAGCTTTGAGACAGCTTTGATTTGTCCTTATGCGCTATAAACATTTTTCCCAGCAATATAGGTTGCAGCAATGGCGCGGTCATCCCCGAGTGTCATTTGAATAAATAATGCTTCCTCCAAATTCTGGGCATATTTCATGCGATATTCAATGATAGGTGTTGATTTCAAGTTTAAAACCACAATATCCGCTTCCATTCCCACCGCTAATGAACCGATCTTATCCTGTAATGAGAGAGCTTCTGCCGTTCCCCGAGTCGCTAAATAAAAAGTATGTAAAGAGGAATACGGTGCACCATTTAATTGCGCCGCTTTATATGCCTCATTCATTGTTTGTAAAATCGAGAAGCTTGTTCCGGCACCTAAATCCGTAGCTAACCCTACTTTAATCGGTCGCTCTGCTCTCTTAGCTTGATGAACATTGAAGGCACCTGAACCTAAAAAGAAATTAGACGTTGGGCAATGCGCCACAGCTGAACCTCGCTCGTTTAAAACATGAAATTCTCGCTCAGTCAGATGGACCCCATGCCCATAAATTGCGCGATCACGTAATAAACCGTACTGATCATATACATCTGTATAATCTTTTGCTGTCGGGAAAAGCTCTTTGACCCAAGCAATTTCTGCCAAGTTTTCTGAAACATGAGATTGAATCAATGTATCTGGAAACTCTTTCGCTAATGCCCCGACCATCTCAAGCTGCTCGTGGGTTGAAGTGGGGGCAAATCTGGGCGTGATGACATATTCTGCACGCCCTTTTTGATGCCACTTCTCAATTAAAGTCTTTGATTCATCATAGGCTTTTTCTGCCGTATCTAATAATGCCTCTGGTGCATTACGATCCATGCAGACCTTGCCCGCCATAATACGCATATTATATTTTGCGGCTTCGGCAAAGATCGCATCCACCGATTCTGGAAATACCGTACAGAATACAGTCGATGCCGTCACCCCATTTCGACGTTGTTCTCGTAAAAATATCTCCGCCACTTCATCCGCATGAGCACGATCTTTAAAATTCTGCTCAGCAATAAAAGTATAGTTATTAAGCCAATCAATCAGTTGCTCACCATAAGCGGCAATAATTTGTGTTTGTGGATAATGAACATGACTATCAATAAATCCCGGCATAATTAGGCTATCAAAATAGCGTTTAATATGGATCCCTCCGAGCGTTGGCAAAAGCTCTTCGGCTCGACCAATTTGACTAATCAGACCATTCTCCATCACAAGAATCGCATCTGATTCATACCAGAGGCACTCTTCCATAGGATGAAAAAAAGGATCTTTTTTAAACGACAACATCGCGCCACGAATTGCGATTTTATGATTTTCTGGCATAACTGACATCAGACTTTTAACCTTTAGAATTGACATTTTTGCAATGACGTTCATCAATAAGCTTCTTCTTCCTTAAGTCTATATAATCCCTCTTATATCGAAACAGAAGTTTAAAGCCACAAAAAGTATCTTTTTGTAAAGATACTTTTTAGAAAGATACCATCTTTTAAAGAGAAAAAATAGCTATTACCCGAGATAAACAAAGGGAAAAGTATGAAACAGACCTCTTTTAATAAGCCTTCCCTAAAACCGGATATTGAATCTTTCTGTAAAACTGCGTAAAGTCAGCTAGAAGAAACAAGTAATTACTATTAGTCAAAGACCGAACTTATGCAGAAAAACAATACTCAAGCCCCATTAATGACCTCAACCCCAGATCTTATCGATGATATTATCCAAAAATGGCAGCAAACCGATATCCCACAATCATCTTATGTAGGGACAGAGATTATCGGTAGAATGGTTCGAATGAATGCCTTTATTCAGCAGCAAGTTGAGAATAATCTCGCGCGCCACAATATGAATATTGGGGATTTTAACTTGCTTGCCGTACTTCTAAGAGAAGCGCCGGCAGAACTCACGCCAGGAAGAATCCAAGAACTGATTCTTGTCTCCTCCGGAGGTTTATCTAATAGAATGACAAGGCTTGAAGATCGCAACCTCATCACTCGTTTACCAGATCCTAATGATCGTCGCGGTGTCATTGTCAAGTTAACACCTGAAGGAAAATCCCTGATTGAAGCTGCTGCTCCCACACATTTAGCACTCGAAAATCAATTCGTAGCAAAGCTCAATGAAGAGGATCAAACCCAGCTTATTACGCTACTAAAGAAAATGCTGCTTCAGATTGAAGCATAAGTGAATATCTATAATCGTCGTGCTTTACCGATGCAAAGCATGCTTAAAAGCGCTCCTTTAATATTTTCACTCCGACACTCTTTAGCTTTATCATTGCCAGACATCATCTGATGCGTTAAGACATCAGATGAATGATCTTATAAGGATCTTTTGCCATTAGATCGCCAGGTTCTGGTGCCGTTTCGTCAAACATCGACAAACCACAATGCTCAAAAAAATGTACTGCAGGCAGATTATCCGCATATACATCTACATATTCTGCCGTTAGCTTTTCTTTTGCAAATACCATTAGAGCAGTAGCGATCCCCCGCTGTTGATAACCCGGTGAAACTGCAATCCGTTCTATCGAAT
>JASLEF010000192.1 GCA_030151245.1 Ignatzschineria sp.
CTACTCCCTGACTCTCTTACTTAAATATTAAGCAGGCTTACAAACAGTTGTTTGAAGACCACGATCTGACTCTTTCGCTTCAAACTCAACTTTTTGACCTTCCGCTAAAGTACGAAAGCCATCCCCTTGGATTGTAGAGAAATGTACGAATACATCTGCACCACCGTCATCAGGAGTGATAAAACCGAATCCTTTGGATTCATTGAACCATTTTACAGTTCCAATACGCATAAAAAACCTCAAAAATAAATCTATATGATTTAAAATCATATTTAAAAATAGAAACTGCCTACACTGTTACTTCTAGGTAGACAGCTTCTAACATTAAGCGGAAATCCCACTAAATGCAAGATATATATTTTAATTATTTCAAAAAGGTGTTCCATGCACATTGCATATCTCTCTTTAGGTTCAAACCTTAATAATCCCCTCGAACAAGTAAAAATGGCTATTAAAGAGATTAAAAATACGCCAGATATTCAACTCTTAAAACAATCTTCGCTCTATCAAACACCGCCTATAGGACCAGAACAACCTGATTTTATTAATGCGGTAATTAAAATTACCACCCTCCTTTCAGCAGAAGATCTACTAGCAAAAATGCAAAATATTGAAGCTTCCCACCACCGAGAAAGATTGATCCATTGGGGACCTCGGACTTTAGATATCGATCTACTCTTATTCGATGAAGAGAGCATTTTGACAGATCGATTAACCATTCCTCACCCTTTTATGCACGAGAGGGCGTTCGTTTTAGTCCCTTTATTAGAGATCGAACCAAATCTTATAACCCCCCAACATGGGAACTTAAAAACTATTTTAATAACCTTAAATGATCGTAAAGAGATCAAAATCATTGAATAATATTAACTATAAATCCTCATAAATAGAGAGGATAACCTCTCTAAAATTAAACCTAGTGCTCTCATAAAATGTTCGCATAATCTGCAATATGAAAAAATCATTCAAGAAGAATAATCCTTTAAAGAGCACCTACCTCATTTTAGAGATTAATATTTGAATCTATTTTCATAAAGATTGATGATTCATCTTTACTTAATATTTTATGATTCACTCATAGAGATGACGTTTCTCATCTCTACCATCTCCTTCACCACTTAAGGATTATTTTATGAAAAAAATCGTTATCGCTAGTAATAATGCCGGAAAAATTGCAGAGTTTAAGGCTCTTTTTTCCCCTTTAGGCATCGAAACTCTCTCCTTAAAAGAAGCAGGGATCATCTCTGATCCTGAAGAAACAGGATTAACATTTATTGAAAACGCCCTAATTAAAGCACGTAATGCAGCCAAAATAAGTGGACTACCTGCTATTGCGGATGACTCTGGACTCGTTGTACCGAAGCTTGAAGGGGCTCCTGGAATTTACTCCGCAAGATATAGTCATGAAGGAACTGATGCTGCTAATAACAAAAAATTACTCTCAAAAATGGTAGATCTGCAAAATGAAGAACGCGCCGCTTACTTTAAAGCTGTTTTAGCCCTAGTTCGCCATGAAACAGATCCTGTTCCTCTCATCGCCGAGGGCGAAGTTCATGGTTTTATTACCAAAGAAATCTTAGGTTCTGGAGGATTTGGTTACGATCCCCTTTTCTTTTTTCCTGACAAATCTCAAACTTTTGGCGAATTATCAAGTGATGAAAAAAACCAAATTTCTCATCGGGCAATGGCTTTAAAGAAGCTATCAACAAAATTAAACTTAATTTAATCAATTAGATAGCATCGTTATCCACAAAACATCCATTTTCTAGATAGAATAACTTATCCACAAAAATGTGGATAAGTAGTGGATAACTTCTATTTTTTTTATCGACAGACTCCTCCATATATTTGTGCATGGACTTTTCAACAGCTCAAAACTGGCTTAAGATAAGTTATTCACTGATTTTTACCAAAAACTGTGGATAACTATAGCTGCTCATCATCATCTATTCTTTATAAAAGAGATGATATTAATAAAAGACCACAATAATTTATTCGTTTGATGGCAGTTTGGATCCGATCATTTATTCAATGATCAACAAAACTTAAAAAGTTATGAAATTTGGCTTTTAAGTTTAATTTTCATTTTTATGTCAATTGTTAAAAATACGATTGAAACTCAAATTTAGTAGAGAATTTGTATGTCAAAACGAACGTTATTTATAGGGTTTATGTTATTTGCCCTCTTTTTTGGTGCTGGTAACTTAATTTTCCCACCAACAGTAGGTCAATTAAGTGGTAGTAACTTTATTCCGGCAATCGTTGGTTTTATTGTCACCGGCGTTGGTTTACCTTTAGTTGGAATTATTGCCGGATCTTTTTCAGAAGAAGGTTTTCGATCAGAAGCAAAACGTATTCATCCTGCGTTTGCGATTATTTTTATGGTCACAATTTATCTTACGATAGGACCTTTTTTCGCAATTCCTAGAACTGCAATGGTTTCCTATGAAATGGCTGTACTCCCATTTTTAGAGGGAGGTGTTGAGACCATGGCTTCTAAAATAGGATTTGCAGTAGTCTATTTTGCATTAGCTTTCTATCTGGCCTTAAATCCATCAAAACTCGTTGAAAGAGTTGGTAAAATCTTAACTCCAGCACTCTTAATCACAATCGTACTGTTAATCATCAGCGCTTTCTTCAAACTCAATACGCCTATTACAGAAATTAGCCCTCAATTTGCAAAAGATCCTTTCTTTGTAGGATTTTCAGAGGGTTATCAAACAATGGACACGATTGCGGCAGTAGCTTTTGCAATGATCGTATTGACAGCGGTTAAAGCAACAGGATTAACGTCTCAAAAAGATATTTTCAAACAAGCAGCCATCGCAGCGGTTATTGCAGGAATTGGCTTAGGGATTGTTTATATTTCATTAGCATGGATTGGAAATAACTATCCATTAAGTCCTGAAGAGGCTGCAGGCGGAAATATGGGGACCTCTATTTTAACGGGAGTTGCACGTTTAACTTATGGTGAGGGCGGTCGTATTTTATTAAGTCTGATTGTCTCTCTTGCGTGTTTAACTACAGCAATTGGCTTAATTGTGGCTGTTAGTAGTTACTTCCATGAGCTTTATAATAAAATCTCTTATCCTATCTATGCCGTAATCTTTACTCTCATTAGCTTTATTTTAGCCAGTCAAGGCTTAAGCTCAATCATCATGGGGGCGGTACCAATCCTTTTAATCATCTATCCAATTACAATCGTTTTAATCGTTTTAATCTTCATTGATCGATTATTAAAGGGAATGCCTAATCTCGCTTTCCAATTACCGATTTTAGTGACATTAGTGATCAGTGCTCTATCAGTCACTTTAGGTTATATCGGGGATTCAACTTTTAAAATTAAAGCCACAGAGCTTTTAGCATATCTTCCCTACCAAGAGAGTGATATGGGATGGATGATTCCTGCGGTAGTGGCACTATTACTAGGAATTATTTTAGGAAAAGCCTTTAATACAAAACAAGGAATCTAATCCTTAATAATCCGTCAACCATAGATAAAAAGCCGCTTATAGCGGCTTTTTTATGAATATATTTATCAATTTTAAATGCTTTTTAAAACCACTATCTGATGGCTTAGGATAATTATCCGCAAAAAAACGGTAGAAATCTGTGGATAACTTCGTGATAAAAAAGTCATCATTTTATCCAAATCTTCATCCCAAGATTTATATCAAGAGATATTCACATAAAAAAGTCAGCCAAAAGCTTGATTAATCCACGATAAAAAGGATAAATTGTGGATAACTCTGTTAACTCATCATCGTTTTATATTCTTAAAGAGATAAGATATAAAAAATAGAGACAAGAAGTTTAATCCTTATATCAACAAGAGGTTTGTATGTTAAAAAAATTACTTATTGGAAGTTCGTTACTTCTCGCATCCCAAGTTATGGCTCAAGATGTGATTAAAATCGGCATCGAAGGGTCATATCCTCCTTTTAGTTACATTTCAGAAACTCAAACGATAGAAGGATTTGAGCCAGACTTAGCAAAACTATTTTGCGAAAAAATGGAACAAAAATGCGAAATCGTTCAAGTCGATTTTGATGCTTTAATCCCATCTTTGAATACCAAGCGTATTGATGCAATTTTAGCTTCCATGTCCATTACTGACACCCGTAAAAAAGCGATCAATTTCAGTAATAAGTACTATCAAACTCCAGCACGTTTCGTTATTCCAACAGGAAAAACGATTGAGATTACCGACGAAGGTTTAAAAGGAAAACGTATCGGTGTTCAAAGTGGAACCATTCATGAAATCTACATGAATGACAAGTACAAACGTACAGCTGATGTGAGAAGTTATCGTAGTCTTGATGAAGCAATGATGGATCTTGAGACAGGTCGAATTGACCTCGTTTTTGCGGATGTTGTCCCGCTTGATATCGGCTATCTCCAAAAAGATTATGCAGACAAAATTGAATTTATTGGACCAGCATTCTTCGAAGAAGAGTGGTTAGGTGAAGGGGTTGGAGTCGGTATTCGTAAAGCCGATAATGAACTATTAGATCGCTTCAATGCAGCGATTAAGGCATCTCGTGAAGATGGTTCATACAAAGAAGTGGAAGCAAAATATTTCTCATACGATGTTTATGGGGAAGATAAATAAGTTCCTATCACATAATTTTGATTTTTTGCTAAAAAAAGATGCAGTCATGAGCAGGAGAAAATAAAAATATCAGTGGGAATTGATAAAGTCTGAGGTTTTCATGACGCTAATTTGGCGAGTCTTAAGAAGTGATTTTGAATTAAAAAGAAAAGAGAGATAGATCTTATGACCGATAAGATCTATTTTTTTATCCACTGATTTTCTTAAAAAACTGTGGATAACTAATGTATAGAACTTGTACACTCAATAGAGACGATTGGTGAATAGGTGCTTTGAGAAGAGTTATGATAAGATCTTGAAGGATTAGAGTGAATCATGACAGGTCTCATGGTGATTTCTGAAAATCATTACATTTAGGCTCTTTTGAGGATGATGGTCAGCGATATGGAAAAATTATTTTTATCAAAAATAACGAAAGCGGAAGGGGAAGTGATAATCCCTGGTTCTAAAAGCATTTCAAATCGTATTTTACTACTTGCGGCACTGACGGAAGGAGAAACAGTTGTCCACAATCTTCTTAAAAGTGATGATACTGATCGAATGCTTGAAGCTCTAGCTCTATTGGGGATAGAGGTCACTCTGCTTAATGAGGTGACGAGAAGTTTTTGTGTGAAAGGTCAGGGCAACGGCTTCCCGAACAAGAGAGCAAATCTTTTTTTAGGCAATGCGGGAACGGCTTTTCGCTCTTTAACTGCTGCTGTCGCGATTAATCAGGGAGAGTATGAACTTTCGGGAATTCCTCGAATGCATGAGCGTCCTATTAAAGATCTCGTGGATGCTTTAAGCGCATTAGGCTTTAAGATCGAGTATCTGGGGAATGAAGGATATCCGCCTCTCAAAATTACTCCAGGAGCCTTAGTGACAGATCATGTTTCGATTAAAGGAGATGTCTCTAGTCAATATTTAACGGCGCTTTTAATGACATTACCGTTATTAAAACAGCAGGTTATCATTGAGATTGAAGGAGAATTAATTTCTAAACCTTATATCGAAATCACTTTAATTTTATTAAAAACATTTGGTGTCGAGATTCGGCATGAAGATTACCAACGCTTTTACATCCCGGATGACGCAACGTTTAAAACGCCTGGAGAATTTTATGTTGAAAGTGATGCATCGAGTGCATCTTACTATTTAGCATTAGGAATGTTTGGCGGTCCCTTAACGGTCAAGGGAGTGGGAACTCATTCTATTCAAGGAGATATTCAATTTATTGATGCGCTGGAAATGATGGGGGCGGACATTACTTGGAAAGAGAATGAAGTGATTGTGGCTGCACCGCAAGATGGCATTATTAAAGGTATTGATCTTGATTGTAATCATATTCCTGATGCGGCAATGACTTTAGCTACCTTAGCTGTGTTTGCAGATCAAAAAACAACCTTAAGGAATATAGGGAGTTGGCGCGTGAAAGAGACTGATCGATTACATGCAATGGCGACTGAGCTATCGAAACTAGGCGTAAAGGTTGAAGAATCTGAAGATTCATTGGTGATATATCCACAAGCGACCTTAAATACGAATATAGAGATTGAAACTTATGATGATCACCGAATGGCAATGGCTTTCTCATTATTAGCGATGAAGGAATCTTTAACGATTTTAGATCCTCAGTGTGTCGATAAAACCTTTCCTACTTATTTTGAGTTATTTCAAAAAGTGACTCTCTAAAATTGACATAGGATAAATCATCGCAAATGTTTAATAGCTCCTTCAAAACACTTTATAGACAAGGGTTTTCATTAGTTGAACTTATGATACTCTCTGTGATTATTGCGATTTTAATAGTGATGTTTTCCCAAAATGTTCTGGGAATTAATGACGAGTCAAAGATCACTAAAGCGCATCAAAATTTACGATCTATTGAAGGTGCATTAAGTATTTATCGAGATGATTTATTACGATATCCGTCAAATGAAGAGGGATTACGAGCTTTAGTTGAATCCTCAAATCATGATCCCCGTTGGAAGGGGCCTTATATTCAAGCGGATATTTTAGTGGATCCTTGGGGCATCCCCTATTATTACGAGTTAACAGACCATCAATATCTGATTATTACATTAGGCCAAGATCGTAAAATAGGAGGAAGGAAACTCAATCAAGATATTGTCTATCAAAAACAATTACCATAACGCAATAACAGGAAATAATGCATGAATGATCAGGGGATATCTGATGCGGAATTTGATCTTGAGTCTATTTCAACGAAGCGTGCTAAAACATTAGAAATACTCTATCAAGATGAGGAGATTATCGCGATAAATAAGCCAAGCGGCTGGTTTGTGCACCGTTCTTTATTAGACCCTAAAGTCACGGATATTGTCTTACAACATTTAAGAGATCAAGTAGGCCGTTATCTCTATCCTGTTCATCGTCTTGATCGCCCCACTTCAGGCGTGCTACTTTTTGCATTTACCGCTGAAAGTGCTAGGAGTCTATCTGAGCAATTGATGAGTAATAGCGTTGATAAAGAGTATCTAGCGATTGTCAGGGGTTATCTGTTAGGTCAAGGGACGATCGATCATCCTCTCTCTGTCATTCGCGATAAAATTGCAGATCGTGATAAAGGAGAGAAAGAGGATCAAGAATCGTTGACTTTTTATCAAGGATTACAGCAAGTAGAGCTAAACTTATCCACAGGGAAATACCCAACGTCTCGTTACTCTTTAGCTTTATTAAAACCTGAAACGGGACGTAAGCATCAACTTCGCCGGCATATGAATCATATTTCTCATCCCATTATTGGGGATACAACCTATGGGGACTTACGGCATAATAGGCTCTTTCTGGAGGAGTTTGGGGTTCAGCGGTTATTGCTTCATGCTTTCAAAATAACGGTGCTTCACCCTACAACAAAAAAGGAGCTAACAATAGCAGCTCCTTTGGATGAGTTGTGGATAACTCTGTTAATAGCCCTGGGATGGTCTATGAGTGATGACTGAAGGTTAAAACATTTTTAAGACCCCATCAAAGAAATCTTTGATACCTTCTTCAATAGGGTTTTCTCTGTTTTGAGAGTCAGATTCCTCGATCAATACCTCTTCCTCAAAGCTCTCCTCAGCGGCTGCTTCAGTTGAGTCAGAGCTGTTATTTAATCGGATAGAGAGTTCACAACCATCAAGGTCTCCAAGTTCACAAGCTTTTTCGTACCACTTTTGAGCTTCTGTTTTATCTTCAGATACAAACTCCCCATAATGATACATGAAACCGACATTATAAGCAGAGTCTGAATGCCCTAAATCAGCCGCTTTTTGATATAAATTAAAAGACTTTTCTTGATCAATATCGACACCTAAGCCTTCATCATAGATCGTTGCGAGATAAAAAAGCGCTTCCGTGTTATCTCCTTCTTTTATTGACTCTAGAAGTTCTCGTGATTTTTGATAATCCTGATCAACTCCAGAACCATGAAAATTCATAACCGCTAAATAAAAAATAGCCTCTTGTGATCCTTGCTCCGCTGCTTTTTCCATTAATGCATAAGATTGTGCAAACGTATGGTTACTACTATTTTCTAAGCCTTCAAGATAGAAGAGGTAGCCTGTAAGAAAAAGGCTCTCAGTATCATTATCAACTTTTACTTTTTCTAAAAGTAGGTCTGTTTGAGATTTTAAAAACTCTCTAGCATCATCGTTATCAGCTGCAAGAATACTGGCTGTTGTTAGTTCTAAGGGTGCTTTTGGGGATTCATTACCCATAATCTCATTAAAAAGTGATTCAAGTTCTGAATCTGTCGGTCCCGTATTACCATTAATTTTGTCATTAATAAGGTTTTCCGCATGGCAGCCATCGCTATAACCCTGGTCACATGCCTTTTGGTACCAAACTTTTGCTGTTTCATAATCGGGCTCGACAAACTCCCCATATTCATACATATAACCTATGTTGAATGTTGAGGGCATATGTCCTAATGCGGCGGCTTTTTTAAAGAGAGTGAAAGATGTTTCATAGCTTTGTTCGACACCTTCCCCTCTATCATACTGAACAGCTTGACTAAATAGAGCTTCTTGATGCGCATCTAGTTTAGGATCTGAATAGAGAGCTAAAGATTTCACATGATCTTGCTCCACTCCATTGCCGTAATAGTAAAGTTCTGCAAGGGCATAGATCGCATCAATGGATCCTAGTTCAATCGCTTTTTCATAGAGAATCTTCGCTTGACCATAAGCATAGGTATCATAATCATCATCGCCTTTAATATTATAATAGTGACCTAATAGGAAGATTGCATCGGGATTATCCTCTTGGGCTTGGGCAATAATTTCTGGCAGATAATCACCTAGCATACTGCTTAATTCATAGTCATCTTTTTCAAGAAATGTATGAGGAGCGGGAATCTCTCTCTGACGTGATTGTGAGTCTTCATTTTTTTCAACAATTTCAGAGAGAACATTATCAAATGTTAGTGTATGGATTTTTAAGCGTTTTAGTGAATAACAACCATGGCTATCTCCATTATCGCAAGATTGTTGATACCATTTTGCGGCTTCTGTGAGATCCACTTCGATATTTTTGGTATCGCCAGATTCATAGAAATACCCCAAAGAGTTGATAGAGGTATTGTCACCAAGCGCCGCTGCTTGTTGATAATATTCGATCGCTTTTTGAGGGTCTTCATCAAAACCGAAGCCACTCATATAGAGTGATCCTAAACTAAAAAGGGCATCCCTCTGTTTTAAAGCGGCAGCTTTTTCATAGTATTGTGCTGCTTTGAGATAGCTTTGAGGAACACCTTCGCCATAATAATAAAGTTCACCTAACAGATAGATCGCATCTGGTGAACCGAGCTTCTCTGCTTGAGTGAAGTAATCTTTGGCTTTATGAAACTCTTCATCTTGAGAGTTATCTTCTCCTTCAGAGTAGTGGTAATAACCTAATAAAAAGAGATCTTGAGCATTATTTTTGGAAGCACCAATTTTGATATCTTCAAGCATATTGGTTAATGCCGTATGACGCTCATAGTGATCCATCGCAAGGAGTTCGTTAGTGCTTTTCGGATTTGAAGTTGTCGTACTTGTTGTGGAATCTTGACGATTAATGGCTTGGTCGATATAGCTCTCAAGTGGAGAAGATGCAAATACAGGCATCATAAAGCTAGAGACGAGAAGGGATAAAAGGACTTTTTTTGAAGACGTTTTAAACATTAAAATCACCTAAGATATTGTCTTTAATGAGAGATACCCATTTTGAGTATCTCGAAAATTCTGGATATTAGTAGCTAGTAGTATAAACGGAAAAATAGAAAGGGCCTTGAACTTTCTTTCATTCAAGGCCCTTTTTTTGCAGAGATTTATTCAAAGGCCATGATATTGACCTTTAACAATGTTGCTCAATAGATTAATTTTTGAGGGTGTTCTAGACTATTAATCTAATAATTTTCCTTTTGTTTCAGGAATTAAGAAGATAAATGCAAGTGCTGATAAGAGATATACACCAGAGATTAAACCTAAAGCATAACTAATACTATATTGCATTGCGAGCGTTCCGATAATCAGCGGCGCAAAGCCAGCGATTCCACGACCTAAGTTAAAGATAATATTTTGTGCAGATGAGCGGGCTTCTGTTGGATAGTGTTCTGAAAGAAGTGCGCCATAACCTCCCATCATCCCATTCACAAAGAAACCTAAGATTGCACCTAAGAACATCAAGACATAATAGTTCGATTGTTGGAAGTAAATCCAAACAAATGCAGCACTGACGATTAAGAAGAAGATATAAGTTGGGCGACGACCAAATCTATCCGAAGATGCGCCAAATGTTAAGGTCCCAATCACCATTCCCACGGTGGTAATTAGGGTCCAATAGAAGGTTCCTGAAAGTGTAAAGTTATGCTCTTTCGCTAACATTGTCGGCATCCAGATCATAATGCCGTGGAATCCAAAGTTTTGAACACTTGTTGCAATAATTAAACCTAAGGTTGTTAATGTGGTGCGAGAATCTTTAAAGAGAGGTTTAATAGAAATTTTATTACGGTTTTCTTTTTTAACTTGTAACCAAATATCAGGTTCTTTTAAATTGCGGCGGGTCCACCAAACAAGTAGGGCGGGAAGAGCTCCAATTAAAAACATTCCATGCCAACCAATATAAGGGGAGAGTAGGCTAACTAATGCAGCAAGAACAATTCCCACTTGGAAGCCTATAGCAACAACTGCCGTGGCGCGTGAACGTTTTTTTGCAGGCCAAGTCTCAGCGACTAAGGTCATTCCTATCCCAAATTCACCACCAAGCCCTAGTCCCGCGATAAAACGAAATACGGTAAACATCTCTGCAGAAGTGGAGAGGGCAGCTAATCCTGTAAATAGGGAGAATAGAAGGATTGTCCAGTTAAAAACACGAACACGACCATATTTATCTGCGAGCATTCCAAATACAATCCCTCCAATCACGGTACCTATAAGTGTGATTGTCTGGATCATACCGCCTTCGGCATCTGTTAAACCGAACTCTGCTTTAATCAGAATTAAAGCAAAAGCTAAGATCATAATATCCAGGCCATCCATTGCGTAGCCTAATGTGGAAGCGAGCAGAGTCTTCCGATCCCCTTTCTCGATAATCGGGGCGTGATTGTGCTGTGTCATAAAACATCCTTTCATGAACGTGGTGGGAAAAATATTGAGAAATGCTTGAGAGTTTTAAGCGCCGAGCATTATAGCAAGTGATCGAGAATTACGCACATATAATCGCTTATTTTCGGTAGCTATTTAAAAAGAATGCGCATACAAGCGTTGTATTTATGTCACAAAGAAAATACAATGACCCGACTTTTGCACCAGAAGGTGCTTGTGGTTCGTAACCATCCCACATAAAAAAACTAGGAATTAATGATATGAAACCTGAAAAAAGCCCCCAACTTGAAAACTTAACGTTGCTGGGGAATCAAGCAACGGTCTATCCAACGGAATATACCCCTTCGGTCTTAGAGACATTTAAAAACGATCATCCTCATCGGGAATACTTTGTGAACTTTCATTGCCCAGAGTTTACAACCCTCTGTCCAATGACCAATCAACCTGATTTTGCAACCATTTATATCTCTTATGTTCCACAAATTGAAATGGTCGAGAGTAAATCCTTAAAGCTTTATCTTTTTAGTTTCCGTAACCATGGTTCGTTTCACGAAGACTGCATTAATATTATTGTAGATGATCTTGTAAAACTAATGGATCCACTCTATATCGAGGTGCGTGGTGAATTTACGCCACGTGGAGGAATCTCTATTCATCCTTATGCTAATTATGGAAAAGCAGATACACGTTGGTTTGAGGTTGCGAAACGACGATTAGAAGATTTCTCTTTTCAGACGAAATAAATAACGAATTTTCCTGTTTTTCATAAGGTTATGCAAAATCAACCTCTTTAATAAACAACAGCCAGTAAGTATTAGTGACGATAAAAGGCATTAATTCTTCTTTTTACACCCTCTAATTTACCTCCATTCATAGAGGGAGTCATAAAGGAATCCCTAGCTACTGGTTGTTGTTTATTAATCATCTGATCATGCCATCTGTTGAAATAATAGGTTGTTTTTAGATCAAGAATCAATTCAAGATGTTTATAAAATTTATCTAAAGGTTTCACATGGAACATTTTACGTACAAATTAGAAGAGAAATCACGAGCACTTCCTTGGTTAGTGTTATTTCATATTATTGTGATCGCCTCTAGTAACTTTTTAGTTCAAGTACCGATGTCACTCATGGGGTTTCATTCTACGTGGGGCGCATTTAGCTATCCTTTTATCTTTTTAGCGACAGATTTAACGGTACGAATCTTTGGGGCTTCTCAAGCCCGAAGAATTATCTTTTTTACAATGTTCCCGGCATTAATAGTGTCCTACTTGATATCTGTTCTTTTTGATGGCGGGGAATGGCAAGGAGGGATCGCTTTTGCAGCATTTAATAGGGGCGTCGCACAGATTGCTTTTGCTAGCTTTGCCGCATATGTGATTGGACAAATGATGGATATTATTGTCTTTAATCGTTTTAGACAGAATTATCAATGGTGGGTGGCGCCATTTCTCTCAGGTATTATTGGGAACTTAGTCGATACAATCGCCTTCTTTGGAATTGCTTTCTATAAAACTGATGATCCATATATGGCTGAGCATTTAGTAGAGGTCGCGAGTGTGGACTATTTCTTTAAGATGGGGGTGTCTGTATTACTCTTTTTACCAGCTTATGGGGTTATTTTAAAAGTATTGACCCAATCATTAATTGGAAAAGAAGCCGGTAAAAGTACCGTAAAATAAACAATGTGTTATTGATATAAGCCGAGATTGATTAAATAATCTCGGCTTTTTTGATGGGAAATATTCAAGGACAGATTCTATAAATCACTCTGAGTTTTTATCATTCATAAAGAGTTTCTTCTAAAGTCGATTATTGGGATGAATGATCTGATTGAGATCTCAGGATAATGGAGATAGATAAACTGTTTATTGACGATACCAGGCTAAAGAAGCGTGATAACAGGTAAATGATAAAAATATATAACATTATTTCCGGAGGGTATCCGCTTTTAAAATCACTTTTAATAAGGTTGTTTTAAGCCAACTTTCTTATCGAAGAGATTTTTAAAAACTGTCTTTAAAAACTATCTTTAAAAATATTTTATTAGGAATAATCTCAAGGGATACTTTTCGAATCATCTTTTTTGTTAAAAGTCTATATAGTTGATTGATAATTAGACAGTCAAGAATTATTTTTTGAAAAGTTTCAAGAAATAATATTTATTTCACAATGGTTTTTTTGTTTATAATCTATTGATATAACTGACTTATAATGTGTTTTTTGTTTTTATTACTAAACTTAAAATAAAATAATTATGATTTATAATTTGGGAAACGCTATCTGAGTTTGATATGTTGTTAATGAAGGATATGGAGATAGCTTGTAGAGCCCATAAATAGCGACATTATACCAATATGGCTCACAAACTATGGATAACGCTAACATCGAATAGTTATAGAAAAGAGTTCTAGCAAAATAGAGAAATAGAACCTAAATAACAAAATATTTGAAAAGAATTCATTTTCAAAATGATTTTTTTACCATGATGTAGTTACACCAAAGGAGACTCATAATGAGCATTTACTCAGCAGGAAAGCGATTCCGTGAAGCACTATTAGAGGAATCACCACTGCAATTAATGGGCGTGATTAATGCTAATCATGCACTATTAGCCGAAAGAGCTGGATTTAAATCTATTTATCTATCAGGGGGCGGAGTTGCCGCCGGCTCACTAGGAATTCCAGATCTTGGAATAACCACTTTACAAGATGTTTTAGTCGATATTGATCGTATTACTAATGTTACGGAGCTACCCTTAATTGCTGATGCCGATATCGGATTTGGAACGTCTGCATTTAATGTGGCACGAACGGTAAAATCCTTTATTAAAGCAGGAGCAGCTGGTCTTCATATTGAAGATCAGGTGGGAGCAAAGCGTTGTGGCCATCGTCCGAATAAAGAGATTGTTCCCCTTGATGAGATGGTGGACCGTATTAAAGCGGCTGTTGATGCGAAGACTGATCCGGACTTTATGATTATTGCCCGCACAGATGCATTAGCAGTAGAAGGATTAGAGGCATCACTTGAAAGAGCTGCGGCTTATATTGAAGCAGGGGCTGATGGGCTATTTCCTGAAGCTATTACAGAACTTGCGATGTATCAACAATTTACAAGTAGGGTCCAAGTACCGGTCCTTGCGAATATTACTGAATTCGGGCAAACACCGCTTTTTACGATTGAAGAATTGAGAAGCGTTAATATTGCGATAGCACTTTATCCGCTATCTGCCTTTAGAGCCATGAATAAAGCTGCGGAAACTGTCTATCAGGCGATCCGTAAAGAAGGAACTCAAAAGAATGTCCTTTCCCTTATGCAAACTCGTGATGAGCTTTACCAAAGCATCCGCTATTACGATTATGAAGATCAACTCGATCAATTGTTTGCGTCGAAGAAAAAATAGAGATCTCATTTCACTATGACGATTTATTCAAAGAATCTCTATAGATACCCCATATAAGTTAGTTACTTACAATTAATAGAATGGTTCATTGATCACTGACAGGATTTTCTAAGTCTTGTCGGGTGGATCAGCACAACCAAAATAATAAATCCTATATTAGATTCCAATAGGTTTATCCTGAAGGAGGATATTATGACGACGACGACGTCAGGCACTTTTCGACCCAAAAAATCTGTAGCACTGTCTGGTACTATCGCTGGAACTACTGAATTATGTACTGTTGGTCGTAATGGAAATGAGCTTCATTATAGAGGCTATAACATTATGGATCTTGCTGAAAATTGTGAATTTGAAGAGGTTGCCCATCTTTTAATTCATGGAAAGCTGCCGAATGAAAATGAATTAAGACTCTATAAGCAAAAACTCCAAGCACTTCGAGGGATTCCAGTATCGATGCGTAAGGCCTTAGAAACATTACCAATGTCTGTGCATCCCATGGATGTATTGAGAACAGGCGTATCGCTTCTAGGGTGTATTTCACCAGAAAAGGATGATCATAATACTGCAGGAGCTAAAGATATTGCGGATCGTTTAATCGCTTCATTAGGATCTATGCTGCTCTATTGGTATCACTATAGTCATAATGGTGTTCGTATTGAGCTTGAGAGTAAAGAGGATTCAATCGGAGGACACTTTCTTCATCTTCTTCATGGTAAAAGACCTTCAAAATCATGGGTTAGAGCTATGCACACCTCATTGATTTTATATGCTGAACATGAATTTAATGCCTCTACTTTTACAGCACGAGTCATTGCCGGTACGAATTCTGATATCTACTCTGCAATAGCGGGTGCCATTGGTGCCCTTCGGGGACCTAAACATGGAGGCGCGAATGAAGTTGCTTTTGAAATTCAGCAACGTTATGGCTCTCCGGAAGAAGCGGAAGTTGATATTTTGGAGCGAATTGGTAACAAGGAGATCATCATCGGTTTTGGTCATCCTGTCTATACGATTGCAGACCCAAGGCATGAAGTGATTAAGCGTATTTCTCTTGCTCTATCAGAAGAAGCGGGCACTGTTCGAATGTATAACATTGCTGATCGTATTGAAGATGTGATGAAAGATCACAAAAATATGTTTCCAAATCTAGATTGGTTTTCCGCAGTTTCTTATCACATGATGGGGATACCTACGGCGATGTTTACCCCTTTATTTGTGATCTCCAGAGCTTCAGGATGGGCGGCACATATTTTAGAGCAGCGTAAAGATAATAAGATTATTCGTCCTGGTGCTGAATATACCGGGCCAGAAGAGCTGCAATTTATACCTCTCAAAGCGCGCGAATAATCCGTAGGAAGATCTCTTTTATTGAGAGGTTCCTCCTTTTAAAATCTTATTTCTGAGATTTTATCTTATTGAATTAATGTTGTTTTTTATTTTTTAAATTTAAGGATAATAGGAGATTGAATATGACACAAGAAGTCACCCAAAAATTCGATGATGTTCTTGAGAATATTGTTGATTATGTTCGGGATTATGAAGTGAAGTCTGATTTAGCCTACCAGATTGCGCAATATTGTCTTATTGATACATTAGGTTGTGGCCTTGAAGCATTAGATTACCCAGAATGTGCGAAGTTAATGGGACCGATCGTTCAAGGAACAGTGGTGCCTAATGGTGCTAAAGTCCCGGGAACACAATTTCAGCTAGATCCGGTACAAGCTGCTTTTGATATCGGTATGATGGTTCGTTGGTTAGATTTTAACGATACTTGGCTGGCTGCTGAATGGGGACATCCATCAGATAACTTAGGGGGTATTTTAGCCGTAGCCGATTGGTTATCGCGCGTAGCAATTGCTAATGGTAAAAAGCCACTCACCATGAAAGCGGTATTAACAGCCATGATTAAAGCTCACGAGATCCAAGGTTGTATTGCCCTTGAAAATGCCTTCAACCGTGTGGGATTAGATCATGTTATTTTGGTTAAAGTTGCGTCAACAGCAGTGATTTCAGAACTGTTAGGATTGACCCGTCAAGAAGCACTCAATGCAATTTCTTTAGCATTTGTAGATGGGCAATCTCTTCGTACTTATCGTCATGCACCTAATACAGGATCTCGTAAATCATGGGCTGCGGGGGATGCTACTTCTCGCGCTGTTCGTTTAAATCTTATGGCGCAAAAAGGGGAGATGGGGTATCCATCAGTCCTGACTGCAAAAACGTGGGGTTTTTATGATGTCTTATTTGAAGGAAAGCCCTTTAAATTCCAGCGTGATTACGGGACTTATGTGATGGAAAATGTCCTCTTTAAGATCTCATTCCCGGCAGAGTTTCACTCACAAACTGCTGTAGAATGTGCCATGACCTTAAAGCAAAAGCTCGATGAAATGGGGAAAACTTCAGAGGATATTGAGCGTATAGATATCAGAACGCATGAAGCATGTATTCGCATTATTGATAAAAAAGGCCCATTGAATAACCCTGCTGACCGAGATCATTGTATTCAATATATGGTGGCAGTTCCCCTTATTTTTGGGCGTTTAACAGCCAGTGATTATGAAGATAATATTGCGAAAGATCCTCGAATTGATGCACTTCGCGAAAGAATTATTTGTACTGAAGACCCAGCGTTTACGAAGGATTATTTTGACCCTGAAAAACGTTCAATCGCAAATGGTTTAACGATCACACTAAAAGATGGCACGACGTTGGATGAGATTGTGGTGGAATATCCTATTGGGCATGCGCGTCGCCGCGAAGAGGGAATGCCAGTTTTAGTTGAAAAATTTAAAACTAATGTGGCAAGACGTTTCCCAGCAAAACAGCAAAAAGCAATTCTTGATGTCTCCTTAGACAAAGCAAAGCTTTGGGAAATGCCTGTTAATGAATACGTAGATCTCTATGTTATTTAAGTTGTAATGTTGTAACTTTTTTATCTTGTTTTTTATCATTTAAGCTCGGCAGATGGTGATCCGCCGAGCATTTTTTTATTTTTTCTTTGAGAGTCAGTAGAACATTTAATAGCTCTTATGAAAGTTTCAGCGATTCATATCGGTATAAAATTGTTCTTTGAGGGAGAAAGGTCTCCGATGATTGTCGCTCTACAATTGATAATATCCGTTAGTATTCTTCTGGTGATATATGATCCTATCAAAGATATTTGAATGGGGTTTGAGAAGGTGATCCTATTAATGAGGATATTTAGATGGTCCATAAAAAAGAGTGATCTCGTATTATGCGGACCACTCTTTTAGAAAACAAGATTGTTATTTATTGGTGAGAATTACTCTTTTCCAGCTTTAGAGCGATCTTCCATGCCTGCTTCGATCTCTTTACCTAAGAAGTAAGAGATCGCTGTTCTAATCACAACAATACCACCTAGAATGAGCATATCTTCGATTGAAGGATTCATAATAGTCTCGATAATATCTGAGGCTATAAGGACTTCTAAACTTAGGAGAATATAAGAACCTAAATAGATTTTAATGCCATTATTCTTGGTAGCAATCTGAAAATGATCCCCTTTTGAAAACTCATTACGAATAAAATCAAAGGCCGCTTTTACAACGCCTACAAGGAGAATTATGACCGAAAAAGCATTGAGAATATAAACAATATATTCAACGACTTCTAACAACATCACCAATTATTTACCCCAATTACCAGGATCTTTATTCCACTCAGTGAGTGCAATACGTTCTTCTTCCGTAATAATATCTTTCGCTAGAGCAGTTTCAAGGAGTGCGGGGTAGTTGCTCAAGGTTGCATGACGGAGACCTTCTTTATTAAAGTTTTCCCCGGCAATCGGTAATTCATAGGAGAAAATTGCGGCAACCCCTAATACTTCAGCGCCAGCTTCACGTAGTGCATGTGCACAGGTGATAGAGCTTCCGCCTGTAGAGATTAAGTCTTCGACAATAACCACTTTTTGACCCGGTTTGATAATGCCTTCAATCATATTACCGCGCCCATGTTTTTTCGGGGAACTTCTCACATAAACCATCGGTTTTTCTAAAACTGCACTTACCCATGAAGCGTGTGGAATACCTGCGGTTGCTGTACCGGCAACCACTTCAGCTTCTGGAAATTTCTCTTGAATGAGTTTAATAAGGTTTTTTGAAATAAACTTCCGAACCTCAGGGTAGCTCACAATAAGTCGGTTATCACAGTAGATAGGTGATTTAATCCCTGAAGCCCAAGTAAAAGGCTCATTAGGAGAAAGTGAAACGGCATTAATAGAGAGGAGCGCTTCTGCAACATCTTGTTTTATCATATTGTTCTATCCCATTCTTCTTTAACGGTGTAATAAGCTTGTAACGGATCTTTCGCTTGTGTAATTGAACGACCCACAACAATGTAACTGGAACCATTTTTCTTTGCTTCATGTGGTGTCATGATACGTCTTTGATCATCGGCAGCATCTGATGCAAGACGAATACCTGGTGTGACACAGAGGAAGCTTTCTCGAGTATTTTCTTTAACCATTTTAGCTTCAAGAGCGGAGCAAACAACTCCATCAAGGCCTGAGTTATTAGTCATCTTACTATAATGAATCACAGACTCGAGTAGACTTGTTTGGATATTTTGCTCTTGTTGCATCTCGGACTCACTCATACTTGTGAGTTGAGTGACGGCAATAAGACGAGGTCTTTTAGAGTTACCACTGCCAATTTCTAATCCTTCAAGCGCCTCTTCCATCATGCGCTTCCCTCCTGCAGCATGGACGTTGACCATATCAACGCCCATTTTAGCAAGTCCGATCATTGCACTTTTTACAGTATTGGGGATGTCATAGAGCTTTAGGTCTAAGAAAACCTCGTAGCCCCTAGCTTTTAATGTTTCGACTAACATGGGACCTTCATTGTAGAAAAGCTCCATGCCAATCTTAATATAGAGTTCTTCTTCTCTTGGCATCATTTCCAAAAATGCCTTGGTTTCAAGGTAGTTTGGAAAGTCGAGTGCAATAATTGGTTTTGTCATTATATTGTTCTTCTTTTATTTTTTTCCAAAAAAAAACCGACTAGTGTCGGTTATTCATTAAATAAGAAGTGTCGCGGTAAGTTGATGTTTTGACATATCTCATAGCGTTTCTCCTTATTGATCATTTTTTATGTTCTCAAAAATTTGCAATATTTTAGCACTCAAACAGAAGAATAGGAAATGTTATTTTTATTAGGCTGTGGATAACTCTGTGTGTAAATAGGGGAATTATTCTCTCTAATAAAAGTCGATTATCTATAAGATCTACTCAAGAGGAAGATACTCCCAGACAACTTGAGAAAAGGGTAAATAGGGATGTTTTTTGAGAGATTTATCTTAAAAATACAATAATGGATCTATTAAGAAAGCATTCAAAAGATCGTTATCGGGATTGAATGGAGGCGGTTTTTGGAAAAAAAGGATCTTGATTGGTGTAAATTTTATCTTTAAAAATGAATTTATTTAAAAATTAGGGGGATTTGTTCTCATCTTTTCCTCCTTTTATTGAAAAAATAGAGAGTTGATAAAATTTAACTGATTGAATTTGTTTTGTTTTGTTTAATTTAAAAGATTGTTTGCAAAAACAGATAGACAAATGAAATAAACTATCTAATAATAATGATTCTCAACGGAGATTAAAGTTCAATTGAGAATTGAAACGCAGGATGGTACACTTTAACTCAATCGAGATGATAGTGATTGTGATTATGATTATCATTCTCTTAAGGGTGAAGCCGATAGATAGAAAATATGTAAATCGATGCGTTTTTATCGGTTTTAAGTAAAATTTTGATGAAAGAATTTAAAGAGAGAATTTTGATGAAAACTTTATTAAAACGTAGCATGCTGTTATTACCTCTAATGATGAGCCTATCTTTAGCCAATCCTTTGGAGTCTGCAACAGGGGTTGTGATGGACTTTGGGGCGGTGGATACTTTAGTCGTTTTAGATAAAACAGATGCTATTAGTGCTCTACCGATGAGAAATCTTCCCCGTTATCTTGGTGATATAGATACTACGACGATGAAGGATGGGGGCGGTATGAAAGAACCCAACTTAGATGTTTATGCTGAAATAAAGCCGGCATTTATCGTAATCTCTCCTCGTCTTGGCGGAAAAGTTGAAGAATTAAGTCAATATGCTCCTGTTTTGAATTTTGCTGCAAATGCAGATGATTATTATCCCTCTGTAACCCAAAATATTTTAGAGCTTGCAAAATTAGTGGATGCGGAAGAGGCTGCGAATAGATCATTAAATACACTCAATACAACTTTAGATACGATTAAAGCAGATATTGCCACTAGTGATAAGCGGGCATTAACGATGATGCATAATGCCGGGAATGTTTTTGCTACTCCGGCAGGTGGACATGGGCAATATATCCACAATTTTCTAGGTGTTAAAAATGCTGTGATAGAGCCTATTGAGGGGCGTCAGGTGGTTGATATCGCTTATTTAAATGAAATTCAACCGGATCTACTTTTTATCATTGATAGAAGTGCAGCAATAGGCCAAGAACCTCTAGATTTAGAGACATTTAAGAGGGATGTTGTGGCGAATGCAAAAACTCAAGCGGGGAAAGAGATCAAAGTTGTTTATCTAGATCCAACGCTGTGGTACTTATCAGGTAATGGATTGATGAGTATGGAAATGCAAGCGAAAGAAGTGCAAAAAGGGCTTCAATAAGTATTTAAAGTTTTCCCTTATTTTTTCATATAGTTATGTTGTTATTAAAGTAGTTTCTGCTCTTGGCCCTGACTTTTAGAAATAAAAATTTGTTGACTTCCTCCAAAAACCATGCAAATTATATCCTAAGAATTTCTAAAAGATCAGGGTTCTTTTTTTGTCCTGACACTTCAACGTCATGACAAAAAAAGAACTTATATAGTGGATCTATCAAGGCTTTTAAAGTTTTGCACTATGCCTCGATCATTGGAATTCTCGAAATAGTTATTAGAGAATCCACTTGTTTTATATTTTTTACTTATTAGGAACAATCCATGATTGCCATGTTATCAGTTCGCATTATCCGTCGTTGGTGGTTACGCGCATTTTTGAGCGGGCAATCACTGTACTTGAGTGGAAAATAGAAAAGTAAAACAGTGACCAACAGTTAAGAGCCCGCAATCGCGGGCTTTTTTTATTCTAGCGGTTGCGGCAATATGAGAAGAGAGAGGGTAAAATGTCAGAGGTTGTATTTAAAAGGTCAGAAATATTTACGATTAGTCGCGAAATTACGATTGATTTTGAGCCATTTAAGCTTTTTAAAGCGATTATTCAAAGCGAAAATAAACGCCATGGAATGTTATTTGAGTCAGCGAGAACAGACGATCAAAGTGCCTTAAAAAGTATGTTAGTCACAAAAGTTTCTTTAAGAATTACGGCATTAAAAGATCTTGTAACGGTGACTGCAACAAGCACGATCGGACACTATCTATTAGCATTTCTTAAAAATGCTCTACAGAGCGAATTGATTGAGGAAGATGCAGATAGCGCCCAGTTTCATTTTAGAAATGACAGAAGCCGTTATCCTCGAGGGGTATTAACCGTATTAGATCCTCTATTGAGCTTAAAAAATCCAGAGTTTGATCCTTTTATTGGGGGATTATTTGGGTATGATTTGGTGGGGGAGTTTTATGAGGTTCCTGTGCCAGAGAAAGGACGTGAACAGGATCTTTGTCTCTATTTTGCAGAAGAGATGATCATCTTAGATCATAAAGCTAAAAAAGGAACTTATGAACATCTTTACCTTGATGCCATTACCCTTTCTCGAATGGAAGCTTATCGTTCATTTAATCAGCAATCTCAGACTTATGAACGATTAGTCAATGAATTGAATCAACAAGAAGAAAAAACTTTCCCCACAATATCCTCAGAGTTATCCACAAGAAATGCGCATTTTTCTACAGCTCATCCCCAAGATTCTTTTTCCTCACCTACTGCACAGGATTGTCAGCAAACTTATCAACAAAGTTATCCACAACCCTCAAGTATTACATCGCCGATTGTAAGTCTTAAAAATGGCGTGAATGTTCCAGATAGTCGAGGATTTGCAGAGGCTGTTCACCATTTTATTGCGCAGATTAACGCCGGGAAATTATTACAAATAGTGCCTTCTCGGGCTTTCACCTTGCCGTGTCCCGATCCTTTTGCGAGTTATTATGCTTTAAAAACGGCTTATCCAAGCCCTTATCTCTTTTATTTACATGATGAAAACTTTACACTTTTTGGTGCATCTCCAGAGTCGGCATTGAAATACTCTCCTGAAACTAGAGAGTTAGAACTCTATCCTATTGCGGGAACTAAAAAGCGTGGCATGATCGATGGAGAGATCGATTCACAACTTGATATTGTGATGGAAGAGATGTTGAAAGCAGATCCTAAAGAAGTCTCAGAACATATGATGTTAGTGGATTTAGCAAAAGAAGATCTATTACAAATATCGGAGCCTGATTCAGTTTATGTGAAAGATCTGATGAAGATCGATCGTTATCGTTATGTGATGCATTTAGTCTCTCGCGTTGCGGGTAAACTGAAAGATGGTTTATCTCCTATTGATGCTTATCTTGCTGTGATGAATATGGGGACCTTAACTGGTGCGCCTAAAATTTATGCGATGCAAGAGATCTATCGTTATGAGACACAAGCACGAGGTAGTTACGGTGGTGCGATAGGATATATTCAAGGGACGATGTATGGGGATCGTTTTGATAGCGCTATCGTGATCCGTTCAGCATATGTACAAAATGGCATTGCCAAAGTACAAGCGGGGGCTGGTATTGTTGCTGATTCTGTCGCAGCAAGTGAAATTGAGGAGACAGAGAGTAAGGCGAGTAGTGTTGTGATGGCGATTTTAAAGTCCCAACAGAAAGCTGCAGAATCTTAATATTGTTTGTCGTTATGAAAAGTAGGAGTCCTTATTGAGAAATATGTTACGCTCGATAAAGACTCATCTGACAACGATGTTTAACGCTATAAATAGAATAAAAGTACCCTTTTTATTGGAAAATATTAAACGTCAATAGACAAAATCTATCCCATTGTGAAGATGAGCGTTATGAATGATTTTTAGATATGAAAATAGGGAGAAGTTTCATGCAGGCATTTATTCGTCTGAGCCAGTTTGTGGGTAAAACATTTGCACTATGGGTACTACTTTTTGCGGGAATGGCTTTTATTGCTCCAGAAACCTTTAAGGTTATTGGACCTTATGTTCCATGGTTATTAGGAATTGTAATGTTAGGAATGGGCATGACTCTAACAATTACCGATTTTGGGGAAATTATTAAACATCCTAAAGCGGTTGTTTTAGGAGTGATTGCTCAGTTTGTGATTATGCCGGTTTTGGCATATGGCTTATCAGTGGCATTCTCACTTCCCCCTGCGATTGCAGTGGGGGTGATATTAGTTGGGTCTTGTCCTGGAGGGACTGCATCGAATGTGATGACTTATCTTGCAAAAGGTAATGTTGCATTATCTGTCGCCTGTACCTCTGTCTCTACATTATTAGCCCCGCTTTTAACCCCTGTTGTTTTTTATCTTTTAGCCAGTCAGTGGATCGATATCTCGCCGGGCGCCATGTTTATATCAGTGATTAAAATGGTGCTATTGCCGATTACTTTGGGCGTGATTTTACGAATGATATTTAAGTCTTCTATCTCAAAAGCGACAGAGGTGCTACCTTTAGTCTCAGTTGCTGCTATTGTGCTTATCGTGGCTGCAGTGGTCAGTGGTAGTAAACAATCGATCATTGAGTCAGGATTATTAATTTTTGGGGTTGTGATTTTACATAATGGACTCGGATATCTCTTGGGTTTTTTAGCGGCAAAGTTTTTGAAATTAGATTATGACGATTCTAAAGCTGTTGCGATTGAAGTGGGGATGCAAAATTCAGGATTAGGTGCAGCATTAGCGAAAACACATTTTGCTTTAGATCCAGTAACAGCTGTTCCGAGTGCAATTTTTAGTTTCTGGCATAATATTTCAGGACCTCTTTTAGCAACTTATTGGTCATCAAAAAGTCTCTCCAGAAAAAAGGATACTCCGTAATAATCCTTCACAAATAACAATACTTTTAAGAAAAGCTGATGCTTTAGGCATCAGTTTTTTTGTTTGATAATTATGCAAAATCTCCATATTAATGCTAAATTAATAAGCAAAACTGAATAAAAGTAACCGTTTTTGCCCCTCTTCTGGCGCTCATTTTTGTGAAAGATAGGTAACGATTACTAATCACCATAAAAGCTCTAAAGTTAAGGTTTACAACAATGAGGGACTTTAATGGTACTGTTATTTTTAGCGTCACTATAGGTAAACTTCTGATACAACAGTTAAAAATTCTTCTGTTAATTAAAAGTTAACAATTAAATTTACATCTATCACTTTTTGAGATAGCTGAAAGATTCTCGCTATTATTAATAATAAAATAAATCATTAGTGATTATTTAGAGATACTATTAACAGATGTGGACGACCTCGTGATCAGAAAAGGATGAAGTGATGCAGAAGCTATTTCAAGAGACATTAACGTTAGATTATTTGGCCCGTGAAAAATATGATCTTTCGGAAGATATCATGATGGAAAATGCGGCTAGTTCTATTGTGCAATTGATTAAATCTTTGGTGCTACAACAGTTGCTCCCACAAAAAGAGGGGAGAAAACTGAAGCTCATGGTATTTTGCGGTGCCGGCAATAATGGTGCAGATGGTTATGCCGTTGCGAGAATGTTGCAAGAGACTGTTGAGGTTGTGACCTATGAAGTATTTTCTGTAAAAACAGATTTGGCAAAGATGCAGAAAAGTCGGGCGCAGAAGGTTGGCGTAACCTGTGTAACAATGACTGAAGAGACGTTTGGGGAAATAGTATGGGATGCGGATATCTATCTTGATGCGATTTTAGGAGCATCTCAAAAAGGGGACTTATCGACAGAACTGAGAGCGCTCATTGATCAGATGAATAGAGTTAAAGGAATTAAAATTGCCTGTGATCTCCCAACCGGAATCTATTCCCAATCCTTCAAAGCGGATTTTACGGTGACGATGGGGGCTCTAAAAACAGTCTTATTTCAAGATTTTTCGAAGGACTTTGTAGGAGAAATTATTGTTGCTGACTTAGGAATATCAAGAGATCTATATGAAAATGAGACGAATATTTTCTTGTTAGAAGCGCAGGACTTAAAGCTTCCTTTTCGCTCACGGCATGATTCTCATAAAGGGAGCTATGGATTTGTGAGTGTGTTTAAAGGGGAGCAATCAGGAGCGAGCATTCTTTCGGCAAAAGCAGCAATGTGTTTTGGCGCAGGGATTACAGCGTTGATAGGTGTTGGGGAGAAACCTATTGATATTATGCAGATGTCAGAACTTTCATCTAAAACGACAGCAGTGGCAGTAGGAATGGGACTAGGTCGTCGGGAAGTGCATCTTCAGGAGTTAATGCCTTATCCGCTAGTCATAGATGCTGATTTATTAGGGAAGAGGGAGATTCTGTCCTTATTAAAAGATAAAGAAGATTGTGTGATAACGCCTCATCCTCAAGAGTTTCGCCAATTATTAGCGCTTGCAGAGATGGGGGATTATTCCATCGCAGAGGTTCAGTCTGATCGTTTTGGGCTAGCTCAACGATTTTCAGAGATCTTTAAGTCTGTTTTAGTCTTAAAAGGGGCGAATACCATTATTGCCCATCGAGGCGTGTTATATGTTTCAACTTTAGGAAAAAATCATTTGGCAAAAGGGGGCAGTGGAGATGTGTTAGCGGGAATGATTGCAGCGTTACTAGCACAAGGATATTCTGCTTTGGAGGCTGCGATACATGCTGTTCTTGCCCACGCTATGGCTTCTAATCAACTTAATATCAATGATTATGCGATGACACCTTTAGATTTAATTGAGGCTCTAAAACATCTCGCTTAGCTGTATTGTGAGTGGGGGGGTTGTACGCATGTAAAGCCGCATTAGGGAGAGATTAGAGAACATAAAATAATCTTGTAAACTTCTTGGGGTTTAACATTCCTTTGGGTCATAGTGGGATTATCTATTAGTGTTCAAACACCGCTAATACTTTTTAATAATTGTGAGTTTTTGTGAATGTAACATGAGATCTATTGATACTTCGTAACTATTTCATTTTATTTTCTAAAGAAGGCATTAAAATCAAATCTTATTATGATTTATATCTATATTTACATGTATATATCATTATTTATATATTAACATGAAGGGATGTCATGAGAATTACTGACCCCCTTATATTTATTTGGAGAAGTTTATGCCTAAGAAGAAGGTTGCACGCATTGTTGTTGAAACACTTGAGCATTACGGCGTTAAGCGTTGTTATGGTGTTGTAGGAGATACTTTAAACGATGTTACCGATGCAATGCATCATCATAGTCAAATTGAGTGGGTGCATATGCGTCATGAGGAGGCAGGAGGATTTGCCGCGGGTGCTGAGTCCTTTATGACCAAAAACCTCACAGCTTGTGCCGGATCTTGTGGACCTGGAAGTCTACATTTTATTAATGGGCTTTTTGAAAGTCATCGTAATGGTGCACCTGTTGTACTGATTGCAAGCCAATTGCCGACCGCTGTTTTAGGGACGAATTTTCCCCAGGAAGTAGATTATATGCCGATCTATAAAACCTGCTCTGTCTTTTGCGAAGCGGTGATTAATCCCCAAGAGGCAAAACGAATTATTATGAGTGCCTGTCAGGCGGCCTTAACGAAAAAAGGTGTGGCCGTTGTGATTTTACCTTCAGATATTAGTGCGGCAGAGGTGGAAGATCTGCCTATTATGCAACAATATCAGCCCCAAGCCCCTCTGATAAGACCGGTAAATGAAGAAATTTTAGCGATTGCGAAGCTTTTAAATGAGGGGGAAAAAGTAGGGGTTTATGCCGGAGCGGGTTGTGAAGGAGCTCATGAGGAATTGATTGCATTGTGCGAAAGGTTAAAAGCGCCCATGGCTCATACCTCTAGAGCCAAAGATTTTGTAGAAGGCAATAATCCTTATAATGTCGGCATGACAGGGATGCTCGGGGTTAAATCGGGTTATGAGATGATTGAAAATTGTGACACTCTTTTGATTTTAGGGGCTGACTTTGCTTGGTCTCAATTCTATCCCAAACATGCCAAAATTATCCAAGTAGATATGGATTCCCAGAAATTAGGGTTGCGCCATGCGATTGAATTAGGCGTGATAGGGGATATTAAAGATACTCTAGAGGCTCTATTGCCACATATCGAAGTTAAAACCTCGACAACGTTTTTAGATAAATATGTTTCTATGCATCAAACGGCGATGGCGACGTTGGATAAAAAGGCGATTGCGGGTAGTGAAAATCTAATTCACCCACAATATTTAACAGAGCTTTTAAGCCAGTACGCCGATAGAGATGCCATGATTACAGGGGATACAGGCTCGGCAATGGCATGGGTATTGCGTCATTTTGAAACGAATGGTGAACGTAGAACGCTTCTTTCAATGAAGCATGGGACCATGGCGAACGCGATGCCCCAAGCGATAGGTTTACAAAAAGCCTATCCAGGACGACAAGTAATTTCAATGTCTGGCGATGGCGGGCTTGCGATGCTAATGGGAGATCTTTTAACACTAGTTCAAGAGCAATTGCCGGTAAAAGTGATCGTTTTAAATAACGGAACTCTAGATTTTGTCGAGTTAGAGATGAAGGCGGAAGGTATGGTAAATAGTTATACTGATCTACATAATCCTGACTTTGGTAAAGTTGCTGAGGCGGTAGGGATGAAAGGATTTACAGTCAAAGGATCGCATGAATTAGAGATGACGTTAAAAGCATTTTTAAGTTGTGAAGGCCCGGCCTTATTAGATGTTCATGTCAGCCGTTTAGAGTTAGTCTGGCCTCCTCATACTGAGTTTAGTAACTATAAAAATATGGCACTTTATGGGACTAAAGCGATTCTCGGAGGAGAAGGGCATACCTTTTTTGAGATGTTGAAAGATAACTTTTTGAAAAAATAGTTTTAAAAATTAAGATAAAAGGCTAGAAATGCTGAAATTTTAGAGAGATCGATATTTTCAGCATTTTTTATTCCTATTGTTTACAAGAGTTAAGGGGATATTATGACGAAGAAAAAAGTCGCAAGAATTGTGGTAGAAACGCTTGAAAGTTTTGGAGTTAAGCGTTGTTATGGTGTTGTCGGAGATACTTTAAATGATGTCACAGATGCGATGCGCCATCATAGTCAAATTGAGTGGGTACATGTTCGTCATGAAGAGGTCGGAGGATTTGCCGCAGGGGCAGAATCCTTTATGACAAAGAACCTTACAGCTTGCGCGGGGTCTTGTGGTCCAGGTAGTTTACATTTTATTAATGGTTTATTTGAAAGTCACCGCAATGGCGCGCCGGTGGTGTTGATTGCGAGCCAATTACCCACGGCTGTTTTAGGCACCAATTTTCCCCAGGAAGTGGATTATAAACCGATCTATCAAGGTTGTTCCGTATTTTGCGAGGAGGTGACAAATCCTGAAGAAGCAAAACGAATTATTATGAGTGCTTGTCAAGCGGCTTTAACGGAAAAAGGCGTTGCAGTTGTGATTTTACCCTCTGATATCAGCGCAACGGAAGTAGAAGATCTGCCTATTATGCAACAATATCAGCCGAAAGCACCGCTGGTTCGACCGATTGATAGCGAGCTTTTAAAAATGGCGGAGATTCTAAACAGTGGGAAAAAAGTGGGAATCTATGCGGGGGCGGGTTGCGAAGGAGCACATGCGGAGCTGATGGCGCTTTGTGAGAAGCTTAAAGCGCCGGTTGCACATACCTCTCGGGGGAAGGACTTTGTCGAAGGCAATAATCCTTATAATGTTGGCATGACAGGAATGATGGGGATTAAATCTGGATATGAAATGATTGAGCATTGCGATACGCTCTTAATCTTGGGCGCAGACTTTGCTTGGTCACAGTTCTATCCCAAACATGCCAAAATTATTCAGGTGGATATTGATGCCAAAAAACTAGGGATTCGCCATGCGATTGAATTAGGTGTCATTGGTCAAATAAAAGAGACATTAACAGCCTTACTCCCTCATATTGCGCTTAAAAACTCCACAGAGTTCCTAGATACTTATGTGGATCTGTATCATCAATGTACGGCAAAGCTCGATAAAAAAGCGGTGGCGGATAGTGAAGATCTGATTCATCCTCAATATTTGGTGGAGTTACTCAATGAGTATGCGGATGATGATGCGTTAGCTACAGCTGATGGGGGATCATCAACCGTTTGGCTACTTCGCCACTTTCAAACGAATGGAAAACGTCGCACATTAATTTCTTTAAAGCATGGCACGATGGCCAATGCGATGCCCCAAGCGATAGGTTTACAAAAAGCTTATCCTGATCGTCAAGTGATCTCCCTCTCAGGAGATGGTGGATTAACGATGTTGATGGGTGATCTTTTAACGTTAGTTCAAGAAAAACTACCGGTCAAGGTTGTCATTGTCAATAATGGCACGTTAGATTTTGTTGAGTTAGAGATGAAAGCTGATGGGCTTGTAAATAGTTATACGGATCTTCATAATCCTGATTTTGCGAAAATGGCAGATGCGATAGGGATGAAAGGCTTTTCAGTTAAAGGCTCTCATGAACTAGAATCGGCGGTTAAAGCATTTTTGACCCATGATGGACCTGCTATTTTAGATGTGCATACAAGCCGATTAGAATTAATTTTTCCACCGCATGCAACCCCTTCTAATTTTGAGAATATGTCCTTATATGCCGCTAAAGCAATGATTGGTGGTGAAGGAGGGACTTTCTTTAAGATGCTTAAAGACAATTTTTTAAAGAAATAAAGGGTCAATAATCTCTATACCTTTATAGTTTTGAGTCACTTCAGATAAAGCACCGCTGAAGTGACTTCAAATAGTTAGATATTTAAAGATTATCAATCAGGACCGAGCTCGATATTTTATCGAGCTCACTCTTTTTTTGTGTGATCGCTCTTCTCATTGAGAAATATTACATAGGTCCTAACGGAAATCCGAGCGCATAATAGATTAGAAACAACGCGCCCCAAGTGACAACTAAAATGGCAGAGTAGGGAAACATTATAGATAAAAAAGTTCCAAATCTTATTTTGGCATTATATTGGGCAATAAGGGCTAAGATCATGGGTAGATAGGGATTTGTCGGAGAGATAACATTAGTGGTTGAATCTCCAATACGATAGGCCATCTGAATGGCATCAGGTTCAATACCTAAGAGCATTAAAAGGGGTACGAAAACAGGGGCCATCATCGCCCACTGCGCAGAGCCACTAAAGACAATAAGGTTAATAAGTCCCGCAAGAATGATTAAAGCTGCGAGCATTACGATATTAGGGAGCGCAATACTGGCTAAGTAATCAGCGCCTGATACGGCGAGCCATACAGAGAGATTTGTCCAGTTAAACCAGCCAATAAATTGTGCAATAAAAAAGACTAATACAATATATCCTCCCACATTTTTTAGGGCATTAGTCATCAGAATTGGAAGATCATCAAATGTTTTAATTGTTCTTGAAAAAATACCATAGACGATGGAACAGCTGATAAAAAAGGTCATGATAATAGGGATCATGCCATTAAGAAAAGGAGAAGGGACTAGACCGCCATCACTATTTCTTAAAGGGGAGTTTTCTGGATAAATAGTGATTATTAATAGGGCAATAAAAGTGATTGCGAAAAAGGCTGTAATCTTTAGGGCTATTTTAGCTTCTTTAGGTACCGTATATTTTTGACTCTCTGATTGTGCATGTCCGCCAAAATCTCTCTCTATCGGAAAGCGAGGTTCGATGATCTTTTCAGTAATGAAGGTTCCCACAATGGTCAGAAATGGGACTGAGAGTAGCATAAAATACCAGTTGGCAGCGGGGGTAATTTCTTGTCCCTCAATTGTCACAGATGCTTCATTGGTAATCCCTGATAGTAAAACATCTGTGCCGGCTATAAAAATATTAGCCGTAAATCCAGCGGCAACAGCAACAAATCCTGCACAAATTCCTACGATAGGATTACGGTGGGTTGCCGCAAAAATAATGCCGGCAAGCGGTGGAACAAGCACAAAAGCAGCATCGGAGGCGAGGTTTCCGATAATTCCTACTAAAAATATTGAAGCAGTCACAAATCGTCGAGGGGCATTTAATAGTAATGATTTTATTGCGGCATCAGCAAGACCGACTTCTTGGACTAATCCTACGGCAATCATCATACATAAGACTAAGCCTAAGGGTTTAAAGTTGATAAAGTTGCTGACGGTGGACTGTAAAATATAGACTAGACCTTCACCGCTAATTAAATTACGGATATTGACTGTTTCGCTAGATACAGGATGAATAATATTTAAGTCCAGACTGCTCATAATGGCAGAAATAATAGCAATCATCAGGCATAAAAGAATAAATAGATAAAGGGGATTGGGTATTTTATTTCCGATGGATTCAATTCGATCAAACCAAGTCTTTTTATGCATAAAATCCTCCTGTGCTCTGCAGGGAGAGCGAATAGTAGATGACTTCAAGAGGTGTGTAATTTATAGATAACCTCTCGAAATCTGAGAGAGTTGTTTTATCATCATAAAGAATCGGGTGGTATGGATTTTTTATGATTTAAATGTCATAGGGTGATGTATCATCCTCTCTTTAAGAGAGCAGATTTAATCAGTGGATGATTGATTGTCTATGAAGGAGTTTCATAGGCGTATGAATATCATTTTGTGAGTTTTCACAAAATGATATTAAAACATTAAAGATTATGAAGAAGACCTTCCTTTGTCCGTTTCAATAGCATAGGAGAGAAATATCTCTAATGATTATGGGTAGGAACAGATGAGTTCAATAAAAAAGGCAGCGCCTATTGGGGTTATTTCATCATTAAAGTCATAATGGCTATTATGAAGACCGATGGATTGATTCTCTTGTGTGCCATTTCCTAAGAACAGATAGCATCCCGGGA
>JASLEF010000226.1 GCA_030151245.1 Ignatzschineria sp.
CTATGGGATTGTGATCTATAACAATCTGACTAAAAAACAGCAGATTATGGGTGAAGCTTTCATGACGATGGATGTTTTTTTAAAGAAACGCTTTGACCTTATTCCTGTCCTTGTTTCAGTGAGCCAGCAAGCAACAACGCATGACCTTGATCTTTTAAAAGAACTAACAGCGCTTGGCGCTGAGGCTATGAAGATTAAAGAGATCGAGGCGCGCCAAGAAATTGATGGGAAATTAGAGAAGATAATGAATCGTTATCTGCAGGGGGTGATGATCCCGCCAAATTCTATCGGAAGTGATCATTTAGAGAAGCTACATCAGACGTTATTAAATTTAGAGGATGATATCAGCAAATCTCGGCGTTATTATAATGCAACGGTTCGGCATTATATGATCTACTTTTCTCGGTTCCCCAATATCTTTATTGCTGTTTTAGGAGGTTTTCCACGAGGGCAATATTTTCATATTACTGATTCATTAGAGCGTAAAACTACAAGAATCCCTGATTAAATTACTCTCTTTAAATATATTGATCATTATTATCGTATGATTATCTCTCTTTTATAAGATGATTTATTATTTAGATAATAGAGGTGATCAATGATGAGAAGCAAGATATTAAGAATGGGGATATCTATTTCTCTGCTGTTATTAACGACTTTCTCTCAAGTGTTTGCAGATAAGATTCAAGATTATCATGTTGATATCACCATCTTAGAAGATGGAATAATTGATGTTGTTGAAACGATTAAGGTGGATACTGCGCATCAGGAGATTCGTTTGGGAATCACTCGGGATATACCCTTATATTATTATCTCGGTAAAAAGAAAATTGAAACGCCGGTACAGCTTTTAAGCGTCACAAGAAATGGTGAAGCTGAAAATCATTGGGTTGAAAGAGCAAACTCTCAATTTAATATTTTAACGGGCGCACGTGCGAACGTTAGAGAGAATTATCTACCGATGGGTTTACATACCTATGTGATTCATTGGCAGAGCAACAATCATATCCGTAGCTTTCAAAAATATGATGAGCTCTATCTCAATGCAATCGGTACTAATTGGAAGTTACCCATTGAAAAAGCTTCGGCAACCATCTATCTGCCAGAATCAGTAGAAGAGATTCAATCTGCTGGTTACTACGGGCGGGCGGGGAAAACCACAAGGGCCCTGGTTGAGGTTATTTCTCCTAGAGAGATTTATTTTAAAGCGCCAAGATCTTTGTCAAAGTATGAAGGTCTAACTGTATCCACGGGGTTTACGCCGGAGATTATTGCAGGCGTCAAAAGACCGATCTCCACCGTAATAGTTGAGGAAATTCAAAGTTATCTGCCACTATTAATACCATTACCGATTGTGGTTCTAGGCGCAGCTTTGCTTCTGTTTCTTTATTGGTGTTTAGGCGCTTTTATTTTTAAGATTATTCAGCCCAAAAGTCATCAAGCTTTTATGGTGAGACTTCAACCTCCGACTTATCCCATTGATAAAATCATAGCGCTCTTTTCTCCTCGTTTAGGAAAGGGGAATAAGCAAGCGATATTAGCGATTTTAATGTCATTGGCAAGTAAAAATCGTATTAAGCTCTCTGAAGAATCGGAGACAATCATTCTGTTAAATGAAGATATTCATGGGCTATCTGAAGCTGAGAAAAACTTGGTGGAGACATTATTGCGTCATGGAGGAGAGATTTCTTACGAGCGTTATCACCAAGGAATTGCAGAACTTATTGCAAAGACGACAAGCCCTATCGCGATGATGATTAAGGAGTTTTATAAATCTCCGATGCGTCTCTTTAATTTAAGCGCATTTGCTCTATTTGTAGGATATGGGGTGATCTATTCTAATATATTGCATTTAGTGGCTTATTTTATTTTGATTTTTATTGCTTGTGGATCATCCATGGCTTTAGGTGGTATTTTGATGATATTTAATCTCATTCACAGAGGGCGTTTTGAGGATTTCTTCAGAGCGATCTTTATGGCGCCTATTCTAATAGGGATGGGCAGTATTTTTGTGATTATGCCGATGTCAATGGTTTGGCCTATATTCTCAGGATTAGATATGAACGGGTTTACGACGGCTTTCGTGGTGAATACTTTAGCGTTAGGAACATCAGTGCTTCTTCTTTTGTACGTTGTAGCACTTTATACAAAATTCACTAAAGTGATTCGTGATGAATACGTTGATGAGCGGCATTCGGTATTAGAGTTTGAACATTTCTTGAGATATACCAAAGCGGAGGAATATGCCATTTTACAGCCCGATATTTTTGAAGAGTATTTAGCTTATGCCATTATTTTTGGGGTAGAGAAACAGTGGTTAGCACTTTTTAAAGAAAAATTCCCTGAGGAATATCAACGCAGTCAATATCACGGACATCTCTCTAGTTTCTCAACTATGAGTTCAAGAGACTTTACTTCTTCTATGACGGCACCACGAAGCAGTAGTTCAGGGGGTGGAAGTAGCGGTTCCGGTGGCGGAGGATCTTCCGGTGGAGGTTCAGGTGGCGGTGGCGGCGGCGGTCGTTAAGAGTAGCAGTGTTATAAAATAGATCGAGCGCTTAGCATTGAATTCTAAGCGCTTTTTTGACTGTCATAATTAATTTAATCAGTATACGGTTCTTTGCTAAATGAGATGCCATTTCGAGCTTGAATTCCCCAAAACTGACTTTGAGAATATTGGGGTTTTTGCCGCAGAATCTGCTGATAGCCGGTTGATGTTAAGGTGATATAACCGCTTCTAACGATAATTTTCCAATCATAATCAAAGTAACCATTATGAGTCGGAGTTTTCTTGAGAAGCTGAATTTCATAGATTTCTAAGGGATAAGCGATACTTGTGGAATGATCTATATTAATTGAAAAATTAAAAGAATTTTCAAATATAAGCGTTGCAGGAGCTGTCCAGAACTTAAAACAGTCTCCTTTAACAGTAGGAACAACCCACTCGAGTATCGCATCGATATCAAAGAGAATATTATTTTGGAATGACTCTTCAATATATTCAAAGGCGAAGCCATAAAGCGCGCAATCATGCCAGTTCATTCTTTCAAAATCTACTTCAGTCCAAATTTTTTGATGAGAGTTCGACCTTGATTTAGTCATGGTTTGTTTCCTTATTTTGAAGTGTTTTAAAAATCATGTACCAAACTAGAGGAAGTAGCCAGCTTTGACTGCATAGTGCCAATACTCCAAATCCTTCAAAAGGCTCTTCGATGAGGGAATGGCAGAGATAAGCTGAGATGAAGCTGAAGAGTAGAGCCAATATGAAATAGGTTAGAAATTGCATCAGCTTTGCTTTGATAAAGATGAATAGTAGATAACTCAGAATACCGGTACAGATTAAATTGGTGGTGAGAAAAAGAATCGTCTGTAAAGGATTTAAGAAATCGATGGTAAGTAGATATGCCGAGAGGTTGATGATAGTAAAGAGAAGAATGCTATAAATGATATTTAAGGTAAAGGATTGTGGAAAATGCCTATTGTTCGGATTACGCCACGTTAGTTCTATAAAAACACTGGATAAGAGCATGAGTGCGCCGAGTATACTACTGATTGCTAAGATTTCTAAAGGGCGTCTGATACCATAGGGTATTACTTTACCTAAATCATGGAAGATATATTCGATTTTACTGGGATGACCATATCTTTCTAAAGTTTTAGGAAGTAAGTGAGGGTAGTAATGCCAGTTTCTAAAAATATTCATAATTTCAGTGGATACTATCGTGAGTAAAATGCCGCCGGCTATGTAGTAGATTAAAATACGTAAAATTTCACTTTTAATCATTTGGCTTTTAAAGACGATGCGGAGAGAAAAGAGGAGTAATAAAAAAATCGCAAGTGTTGAAGTGATTTGAAGTTCTATCGCTAAAGGCGCTCCGGTGGAATGAAATAGGGAATAGAGAAAGACTAAAACAGTACAGAAGAAAAGAACCGTTTTAATCTGTTTAAGATAGTGTTTAAATTTTTTATTATAAATAATCGCCAAATTTCATCGCTCCCCATTTTTTAATAGACCAATAGTTTAATTATAATGATGAATATCTGAATCGTTATTGAAGTGTTCATTGTTGAAGCCTGATTATTATTTTAATGAATAAAAGGTCAAGAATTTTGTTTAAACAAGCGAAAATGGAAAGATTCGACAGTCTTGGTAATTAAGCGATTTTGCATCGTACGCGTCCAGCTTGTGGATAACCCTGGGGATGAAAGGAGGATAAGCGTTCTCTCTTCGCTGAAAGGTTCCGTAAAAGCTATGCTTAGCGCCTCTTTAACACTCACAGAGCTGGTGCGTGACAGTAGTGCCATT
>JASLEF010000228.1 GCA_030151245.1 Ignatzschineria sp.
CTAGGGGCTATAGTAACTTTTGATCTATCTAACTCAATACTACTTTCAAAGTTTTCAAAGTTTTCAAAGACTAATAGAGGCCGACAATGATATATTTTCAAGCCACAAATTTTTGAAAAGTAATTCCAATCGTCGGCAACAGTCTGGACTTTTTTATTATTGCTCATATAGTCTTGTAGTATTTTTTTTGCCCCATTTTTTGTAATAAGATAGCCTACCGTTCCTGAAGTCCAGTTTTTCCAAGGTTGGCCTAATTTTGTGTTATTGATTTTAATTTCCGGTGTAATAGGTTCTTTTATATAAAAACTTAGTTCTTTATCAATAGGTAACTTTGAGTAGCCTAATATTATGACATCTATACTAGCGGAGACATTAGTCATTATATCAATCAGGTTTTGTTTATTTAATCTTATAAGATTTGCATCATCTTCTAGGATTAAAGACCATTTCCACTTATTGGATTGTATTTTTTTGTATGTTTTTAAATGACTTAAACTACAGCCGATTTCTGCTTTTGTCATGATCCGTTGTATTGAGGAGACTGGGGAGCTATGAATATTTTTATATTCATACCTTTTATCGTTTCTTAAATCAGTAGCTTCAATGAATTCAAAGTTGATGTTTTTTTCTTGCAACTGTTTATTAATGCTTTCTCTACGTCGTTTTTCACTAGCTAGTGATATTACATAACTGTTAAATGTCATAAGAAAACCTTTATATAAACTTTTTTAATAACTTATAGGAATTATGAGGGATTTTAGTGAATTCTATTACTAAATAATAATAAATATATGTCAGTATCTTGTATGCTAGTATGTTATCGGTGTTTTTGGTTAGATTGTAATATAAAGAAGATGGGGCAAGGAGAGAAGATATTTTTTTTATTGCTAGAATATCAGAGTTTTTATCACGTAGATTGAAAGTAATCATTTTTATTAAGAAAGGGTGTAATTTCTTATAACTAGTATATTGCTTATTTTTTTTCCAAAAACTATAAATTGATAAATAGTCGATTATCTTATCTTTGTAGCAGGTATCAATATAGTAAGAGGTACATATATTTATTTTTTTCACTTTATATTTTGACAAGCAAAAGCTTAGAAAAAATTGATAATCCTGATGTCTCTTTAAGCTTTCATCAAACTTTACAGTTGGATAACAAGATTTTCTGAAGAAAAAACTATTAGTTTGAGGAGGAGAATCTAGTAAAATATCCGCCATTAAATTTTGTTCATAGTTTTTGATATCAGAAACTTCTATTTTAGTTACATTAGAACCTATGACTCTTTGAATATTGGAATAGATAAAGTCATAATCATCGATCTCTCGTATACAAGTTGATAAATGATTATTGTCCCAGTAATCATCAGCATCCAGTAAGGCAATAAACTCACCGTTAGACTGCTCGATTCCATAGTTTCTAGAATAAGCTCCATGTCGGTTTACTTTATTTCTAAAAACTTTTATCTTCTCATTGGGTAATAACTCAGATAACTCATCTACAGCATTAATAGGGGAGCAGTCATCAACTATAATTATTTCAAAGTTTTGATAATCCTGTTTAAGTACGCTTTTCACAGATCTTTCTAAAAAACCTTTTTCTGTACTATAAAAAGGAATGACAACACTGATAAGATTAGATTGACTTCCCATCTTAATTCACCCCAAACAGATCACGCGTATAGATCTTATCTTGAACATCTTGAAGTTCTTCACTCATACGATTTACAAGAATAACATCTGATACAGCTTTAAATTGATTGATATCAGTTATGACTTGTGAGTTATAAAATTCAGCCTCTGTCATTGCAGGTTCATATATGACTACTTTTATACCGTGAGCCTTTAACCGTTTCATAATTCCTTGAATTGCAGACTGGCGGAAATTGTCAGAGCCTTGTTTCATTACAAGACGGTAGATACCAACCACTTTTGGCTTCTTAGCTAATACCTGTTCGGCAATAAAATCCTTACGAGTACGATTGGATTGAATAATAGCACCGATTAAATTTTGAGGGACATCTTGGTAGTTTGCTAGTAACTGTTTCGTATCTTTAGGTAAACAGTAGCCCCCATAACCAAAAGAGGGATTATTGTAATGTGTGCCAATACGAGGATCTAATCCAACAGCTTCAATAATATCTTTACTATTTAATCCGCGGATAGTACAGTAGCTATCGAGCTCATTAAAGTAAGCAACTCGCATTGCAAGATAGGTATTTGAAAAGAGTTTTACTGCTTCCGCCTCTGTTGGATCTAGTAATAAAACCTCAACATCACTTTTTAATGATACATTTTTAAATAACTCACCAATATGTTTACCAACTTTGCCCTTATCACCGATAACAATACGGGAAGGGTAGAGGTTATCGTAAAGAGCTTGGCCTTCACGTAAGAACTCAGGTGAAAAAACTATTGTTAAATCTGGGTATTTCTCTCTGACTGATTCTGTATATCCGACAGGGATAGTAGATTTAATCACTATTATTGCAGAACTCTTTAGTTGATTTAATTCAGTAAGAACGGATTCAATAGAACTTGTGTCAAAAAAGTTCTTATTTTCATCATAATTTGTAGGAGTCGCAATAATAATGAGATCTGCATCTTTGTAGGCAGCTTCACTATTTGTAGTTGCCATAAAATGAGGAGCTTTTTCCAAATACTCTTGGATGAGCTGGTCTTGGATAGGTGATACTCTTTGGTTTAGTAGAGTAACTTTATCTTCGTTAATATCTAAAGCTGTAATGTTATGCTCTTTAGAAAAAAGCATTGCATTTGATAAGCCTACGTATCCTGTGCCGACGATTGTGATGTTCATTATTTAACCCCTACAAATCACTAATATCGAGCTTGTTACCATAATAATGATCTGCTTCATCTGTAAAAGTTGAATCATATCCACAATCTGGATAAAGGGTATATTCACTAAAATAGATTTTTCCGTTTACATTGTATAAGTCTAATCGGATAAATCTTAAACCTTGGGTGAGTTTTTCAGCAATCGCTACCATCTCTTTTAAGTTGTCAGGTTTAGGCATACTAAAATCATCAGGTAAATTTAAATTCTCTTTATTATATTTAAGAAATTGCCAATTTCGATTAAAGAAATAGAATTTTGTATCTCCTGTATGCCTTTCTTTACATACCATTATGCTATCTACTTTGCCATTGAAACAAAAGAATTTGTAGTCTAATAAATCTTCATTATTTAAATTAGGATCCTGTAAGAGCTCTTCTGCAAAAACTTGGGGTTTAATATCCTTATAAGCCCATTCTCTACCATAATAATAGAAATTTCTTTTCAAAGCTTTTTGAAAAAAACTTCTAAACTCAGAATGGTTAATTAATTTCTTATCCCTAACAACCTTAACCGTACCGCTATCATGATTACATTTCAAAACAAACTGATTAGGTAATTTTGTAAAATCTATATCATCATAACTATCCCAAACACCAAGCGTTGGGATAATGTACTCTTCCCCTATAATACTTGCGACATAAGGCTTTACGGCGACTTTATCTGCTAGCTTAGTGTATAGAGGTTTTTTATCATACAACTTCATATATTGTATTTTTTCGTTGAATGTAATGGGTTTATTCAGATTTAAATCTTTCCCCATTCTTCTTTTAAATTGCAACTTCAAGTACAACTTTGATGGAAGAAGATTTAATAGGTTTTTTTTTATTATTTTTAAAATTTTCATATTTTATACTAGCAAGTTTTTCAATTTATTTATTGACAAAGTCTTTTAAAATTGGTCCCTGTACAGATTCAGAGAATTTAATACCTGTATGCCCTGCATTCCACTCCATAATTTTTATTTGATTATTATTATCAATAATCACATCCCAACCAATAATTCCGGCATATGGATATTTTTGATGTTGATCTATAACTACTTTTTTAATCTCATTAAACAAAGGAATAGAACCTTTAAATAACTCTTTACTTTGAGGATGCCTGTCTATACTCGTCCAATCTGGTAAGTAACCTATATTATACAAATTCCCTGATTCTATATTTATTGGTACCTTAATACCTGAGCTAGATTTGATATAAGTATCTTTATCTTGACCTAATCGAAGATAACATCCTCTTACTTGATATCCTCTTTCTAGAGTATGCACAGTAGTAACACGTAAGGTAGCGGTGGAATCCTTATGATATTTCAAGAAAAAATGATGTTGTTCAATCTTTTCTTGGAAAACACCATTACTATAGCGTGTTGAAATACTAGATAGTGTGATCTCCTTATTATCGGTAATAAAATAAATTCCTTTTCCTTGCAACGATGAATCACTTTTAAATAAAACCTTTTTATTAACCAACAATTCTTCTAATTCAACATCCGATACTATTACTTTTAAAGTCGATGGATTTATCGCTTTTCCATTTGCTACATAAAGAAGGTCTGGGAAATATTCTTGATCAAAAAAACGAGTATTTAGTGCTCTTAAATCTGATGGAATCTCATACTTTCCTGTTGTACTAGGGACAATTATGGCACCATAATAATTATCTGGAATCCAACCTTCTATAAACTTTCCTCTTATCGCAGAATAGACATATAGCCAAGGTGAATATTTTTTACTACCCAACACTTTTTTAGCATATGAATCGCATTGTTTTTTTATTTCAACACTCAAAGATCCTTTTTCTGCTTCAATCGATCTTAAAGCTTTCATTGCTTCTTGGCGGTGTTTATTATGATATCGGTAACCTCTAATCTTATTTAGAATTAATCTTTTCATTTTAAATATATTCCTACAATGTATGAGTTTTTAGATCATCTTATGTATGCTGAGTCATCTTTTTAAATAGTTCATTTTTCTCTAGTAATTGGCTATAACTGCCACTTTCAATCAGTTGTCCATCAACGACTAAATGAATCACATCACACTTTTCTACCGTTTTTAACCGATGTGCAATCATAATAATTGTTTTAGATCCACCAAAGTCATGTATTGCATCCATAATCATCTTTTCAGTAATTCCGTCAAGTGCACTTGTTGCCTCATCAAAGACCAGAACATCAGCATCATTGTACAATGCTCTTGCAATCCCGATTCTTTGCCGTTGCCCGCCAGAGAGTTGTACTCCACGCTCGCCGACTTTAGTATCAATACCTTTTTCCATTTCTGCCACCAAAGCATCTAAATGCGCAAGCTTTAATGCTTTCCTTACTCGATCTCGATCAATTAATTCAATGGGAATACCAAAAGCGACATTTTCAGCAATCGTTCCTTCTGATAAGAATATCGTTTGGGGAACAAAGCCAATAGAGTTTTGCCAAGATCGTAAGTTATTTTGATCAATCATTTTATTATCAATTTGTAAACTGCCTTGATCTGGTTCGATTAAACCCAATAGAATATCTATTAGAGTTGACTTGCCAGAGCCTGATGGGCCGACGATCCCCACAACGGTATGAGCTTTGATTTCTAAACTCAGATCATTAAGTGCAGATTTCGACTTATTCGGATACCTAAATGAGATATTTTCTAACTGAATTGAGTCTTTAACACCCATAGCTACCTCGGGCGAAATCTCATTAACAACAGAGGCTTCTCCTTGAGATGCAGAAAGATCATCACGAATATTCTCAAAAGCCGCCAGATTTCCTTTGATAGTGGTAATAGAATTGTAGACTTGCTGTAAAGCAGGCATCAATTTATATCCCGCTAAGGCATAAACAGAAAGTATGGGCAATATTGCACCTAAATTATCATTATAAGCTACTAGGAGATAGAGAATTAAGGCGATCATTGAGCCAAAAGCCATTAATTCCATAAAGTAACGAGGCACTTGTCCAAGTACATTGGTATTCCCTTGGGCATAGGCTAATTTTTCACCCGTATTTTCAAAGCGACGAATATAAGTATTCGCTCTTCCTAATAATAAAACATCCTTAATTCCGCCCAGTCCCTCATTCAGTAAAGCAAATCGCTCTGTTGAAAGCTGAGATATCATCTCTCCATTTTTATGAAGTTTTTGCCGAACTAAACGATAGATCAATAGATAAGCAGCAATTAAAAGCGTAATCCCTATAAGAGCCACTAAAGGATTAATTAGTAATATTCCTAAACTTAAAAAAATGACCATTACAATTTGCGCATTAAAAGTCATCAAAGGATTTAGAATAAGGTTAGTTACACGAATAGATTCCACAGATACCTGCTTAATTAATTGCGCACTACTACCTCCAGCGTGAAAGAGCCATGGTTGCTTGAGATAGTGTTGATATAATCGACTTGCGATCTCTGCTCCTACACTCGATGCATACATCAAAAGACTTCGAGTGGTAAAAATAGAGACAATAGAGGATATTGTTAGGAAAATAAGAACATTGGCACCAGTTAAAAAAATAAAAGAACTAGGATTCGTAATTCCCGACCACTCATAGATTTTTGCTAAAACCCCATCTCTTTCTAATAGTCCTGTATCTCCTACTAAAGCCATAAAAGGAGCGATAGAGGCGATTCCTAGAATTGTAGTAAAAGACATGATTACAACTAGTATTTGCAATCGCATAAATTGTTTGCGTTGTTTGGACGTTAGTAAGGAAAATAGTTCTTTAATTGTTTTATACATAGAATATTCTTGTTTTTGGATCTTAAAGTAATTTTGAAGGTATATTTATTGTATTAGTAGCTTTATTACCTAGCCCCAAATCCTGTCAATATCGTTCTAATAGTCTTAAAGACAATTAAGACATCGAGCCAAGGTGGGAAGTGTTTAATGTAGTAGAAGTCATATTGTAGCTTAAGATTCATTCCTTCTACCTCTGCTGCGTAGCCTTGTGTCACTTGTGCCCATCCGGTAATGCCGGGACGAACAATATGGCGATAGGCGAAGAAGGGGACATCCTTTTCGTACCATTCGGAGAGCGCTAATGATTCTGGTCGGGGGCCGATAATGCTCATATCCCCTTTTAAGACGTTAAGGAGCTGGGGGAGTTCATCAACTCTAAATTTACGGATAAACTTGCCGACGCGGGTAATTCTGGGGTCATCTGTTCCTTGGGTAAAGCCTCTTCCTTCCATATTGGTATGCATACTTCTAAGCTTATACATTTTGAAAGGTCTGCCGCGATAGCCCATTCGTTCTTGATTAAAGAAGATGGGGCCTTTGCTATCGATCTTAATAAGTATCATCGTAATTAATAAGATGGGGAGAACAATCGGGAGCAGGAGAATTACAGCAATGGTATCCACAACTCTTTTCCAAAACATATAGATAGTAGAGGGTTGTAGGTGGCCAAAGTTATTCTCTGAAAGGTGGCTGATCTTGGTTCTGCCCGTTAAGGATTCGATAAGGTCATCCGTGTTATAAACAGGAATATGGGCAAGGGTACATTCGGCGATAAAGTGCAACCATTCTGAGGGGATATCAGCAGATAGATCTGCTACTACGGCATCATAACGGCGCCCTTCGAGGTTAGGAGTATCTAATACTGTGATATTAACGCCATCAAAATCTTTTAAGTTGAGGGTACTGCCAAAAGGGATAAGAGCAAATTTGGAAGTGTAGTAGCGTCTACCAAGGTAGAATCCTGCCATTGCCCAAAAGTTGGCAAGTAGATAAGAGGTTGCGAGGATGCTTCGGGCATAATCGGCACGGAGGAAGAAGAGAATCGCAATCACAACGAGCCAACTGCCGGCAATCATAGGGAAGATATAAGCCATATTACGCGCGCCGGGGAATTGATGCATTTTGCGTAAGATAAAGAAGGCGGCCAAAAAGGCGATGGTATTGGCATAGAGGGTATTACTATTGGAATTGACTTGGAGAGATAAGCTATCCACCAATCCACCATAACGTAACCATTGTGGTAGAAGGACAATTAGGAGAAAGCCGATTACAATCTGAAACCAGAAGTTAAAGATGATCACTTCATACCAGCGGGAGTGGCGGCGATGATAATTCTGAGTCAAATCCAAACCTCAACTTTGCAATAAACCAAGATGTTTTCCTAAGAGGATATGATACTTTAATGACGTAAATATATCTAAATATATTGTCTTAACTTATTGTTAAATGAGAACTAAATGCAAAGGAGTCTTATTTGCATTGCTGTTTTATTTTTCTAATATAAAAATTATCTTTAATAATCATCAATTAATGATTTTATGCATCTTGAGATTAATCGATAAACAGTAGAGCCAGTATTACCGATGGTGTGATATTTAGTAGGGAGAGGTTTGATGAATATCGATAGATGATCGATTTACTTATTAAAACCTCTCCTTTTTCTGTGAATGTTATTACGGTTTTTCGCTATTTTTTATCCGTTTTTTAGAGGGAATGAGCCCTAAAATAAAGAGAAGGGCGATACTAACAAGAGCGATATCTTGATAGTCGAACCCTAAGAAGCCATCGATATAGGCTTGTTGTTGATATTGAAAATAGCGGATCACTAAAGGGGCATTGCCGTGAATAGAGCTTAAGAAGCTTACTTTAAAACTAGCGAGAAGATCGGGAAAGTAGGTGATTGCTGTGGGAGCAAAGAAGAGGGCGAAAACGATCTTTTCATTACTAAAATCACTCACGCGGTAATAGATTAAGTACGCGGCAAAGAGAAAGGAGACAAAGCCTAAAGGAACAATAATGAGGTTAGTAAGCCAGATCGTAAAATCAGGGAAGAGATCGAGTAGCTCAACAATTAAAAACTTCAAGCCAAAGAAGAAGAGAAGATAGAGAATGATCAGTATCCAATATTGTTTACGAGAGAGATTATCCATAAAAAACCTTTATATTTATTAGTGATTCATCAATCAATTCATAATAGAAGCGGTATATTGGAAATAGATTAATGACACCAATAAGTCCATTACTATTATGAAGTTACCCTATTTAATAAAGGGTTAATTCTACGGCGATTAATCATCCGCTTCAAATATAAAGATCAAGTAGTTGCATTTTTTATGATAAAGTTCTGCTGTTTTTAGCACGGTTTTGTTGCTCAAGCGCCCACTTTACATGTTCTCTCACTGCTTCATCATCAAACTCTAGCTTTGCGTTTAACGCCTCAATATTCGCTTCTGCATAGGGGCTGTTGCCGATGCCGATGGCGATATTGCGGAGCCATCTTGCGTAGCCGAGCCGGCGGATGGGGGAGCCTTCTGTTTTGCGGAGGAATTCTGCTTCGCTCCAACTGAAGAGTTGCAGTAGGGTAGATGAGTCGAGCTGATGGCGGGGGAAGAAATCTCGAGTAGTTAAGTCGATCGCAAAGCGATTCCAGGGGCAGACGATTTGGCAATCATCACAGCCGAAGATGCGGTTGCCCATGGCAGTGCGGTACTCTTCGGGAATGGGGCCGAAATGCTCGATCGTTAAGTAGGAGATGCATTTGCGCGCATCGATCTTAAAGGGGGAGACAATGGCATCTGTCGGGCAGGCTTTGATACAGCGGGTACATTGGCCGCAATGGTTGGTGATCGGTTCGCTGGGGATATCGATCCGTTTTGAGAGTAACAATTCGCCGAGAAAGAAGAAGGAGCCCCGTTTGGGGTGAATAATCATGGTATTTTTGCCAAAAAAGCCGAGGCCGGACTTTTGGCTAAAGGCGCGTTCTAATACCGGTGCGCTATCCACAAAGGCGCGGAATTCGAGGCCGGGGATCTCTTCTTGTAACCACTTTCCCAATTTGGTGAGCATATTGCGGAGCACCTTATGGTAATCCCGCCCGAGGGCATATTCCGCAACATAGGCGTGATTAGGATCTTCTAAGCGCGCTTTGGCATCAATCTCCGGATTGAAGTAGTGGAGTTGTGCGGTGAGCATCGATACAGTCCCGGGGACGAGAAGATCTGGGTGGTAGCGCTTCTCCCCATGTTTATACATATAATCTAAATCGCCATGAAATCCCTCTCCTAACCATTCGATAAAGTAATCCCGGTTTTTGCCGGGATCGATATCGGCGCTAGAGAGTTCATTGATGCCGAGTTCCGCC
>JASLEF010000036.1 GCA_030151245.1 Ignatzschineria sp.
TGCACGATATCGGATAGAACCATTCCGGCATTGCAAATAGCTGATGCGCCGATATTGGTTGCCATCTTCATGAGATCTCACATCTACTCAACTTGCACGATATCGGATAGAACCATTCCGGCATTACAAATAGCCGATGCGCCGATATTGGTGGCCATCTTCATGAGATCTCACATCTACTCAGCTTGCACGATATCGGATAGAACCATTCCGGCATTACAAATAGCTGATGCGCCGATATTGGTTGCCATCTTCACGAGATCTCGCATCTACTCAGCTTGCACGATATCGGACAGAACCATTCCGGCATTACAAATAGCCGATGCGCCGATATTGGTTGCCATCTTCATGAGATCTCGCATCTACTCAACTTGCACGATATCGGATAGAACCATTCCGGCATTGCAAATAGCTGATGCGCCGATATTGGTTGCCATCTTCATGAGATCTCACATCTACTCAGCTTGCACGATATCGGATAGAACCATTCCGGCATTGCAAATAGCCGATGCGCCGATACTGGTGGCCATCTTCATGAGATCTCGCATCTACTCAGCTTGCACGATATCGGATAGAACCATTCCGGCATTGCAAATAGCTGATGCGCCGATATTGGTGGCCATCTTCATGAGATCTCGCATCTACTCAACTTGCACGATATCGGATAGAACCATTCCGGCATAACAAATAGCTGATGCGCCGATATTGGTTGCCATCTTCTTAAAAAGGCATATCTCAAAGCCCGCTTTTAAAAGCCATTGTTATACCCTGTTATACCCTGCTCAAAGAAACCATACCTTCATTGCCGGCATGAGCTTAGAAACAATCAGCAAGCCTTCTCCCTCGCGACACAATAAATCTAAAAGTATGTTCAAGAATCCGCTCTATTTTAGAGCCTTGGTTTATACTTCAGAAAATGCATTGTAAGCAATAAAAAATGCCGCGCAAACGCCGGCATTTTAATTAGAGAAACATATATAAGCAGCTTCACGATAAATCATCATGCAACTTTGCATTATCAATGCTAGTTCAAGATCTCGTCTTTCATCATCTCAATATGTAGATCATTACTATTAATACATGGTACAAACGTATAGCTACTACCACCATTATCCATAAAGAGATCATGATTCTCCATTGCCATCTCTTCGAGCGTTTCTAAGCAATCAGCACTAAACCCAGGACAGAATACCGCAATGTTTTTAATACCTTTCGCAGGAGATGTTTCAAAGAATTCAGCAGCATAAGGTTGAAGCCATTCTGCTTTTCCAAAACGAGATTGGAAAACTGTTTCAAAGCGCTCAAGGGGCTCCCCCATTCTCTCTGCAATCAATTTTGTCGTTGCTAAGCACTGATCATAATAGGGGTCACCATCCACATAACTCTGCTTCGGCATTCCATGGTAAGAGAAGACATACTTATCAAGACTCTGCCCCTCAGTAGAAGCTTTAATCTGCTCAACACAAGCATCAATAAAAAGCGGATTATGATAATAAGCACCTAGTACTCGAAGCGCAGGGAAATAACGAAGTTTTTTCAAAACATCCCCCACATCATCCATCACTGAAGCCGTGGTCGCCGCTGAATATTGAGGATAGAGTGGAAATACGACAATCTCATCGACTTTTTTCGCAATTAACTCATTAACAGCTTTTTCCATAGAAGGATTCCCATAACGCATTGCGACAGTGACTTCATAGTTATCAGGAAGAATCTTTTGTAGTTTTTCCGCTTGTGTTTCTGTGATAGTTAAGAGCGGTGATCCATTATCCCAGACGATCTGATACTTTTCAGCTGATTTTGCCGGACGCGTATTTAAGATGATTCCATAAAGAATCGGATACCATTTCCACTTAGGCTCTTCGATCACACGAGGATCTTTTAAGAACTCTTCTAAATAGACTTTAAGTGCTTCTTTCGTGGGTGCATCTGGCGTACCAAGATTTGTTAAAACAACTCCGATCTTCTTCATTATTAAATCTCTTTTTGTTCATTAATAAAAAGGGGCATACCCTATTCGAATATGCCCGCTATTTTAACAGTTATTTGATGCTAATTGCTAATCAATCTCATTTATTAGCTTGATAAAACATCGAATCTTCTATTATTAGCCAAGAAGTGCTTTAACCGCATCAGCTTCTTCGCGAAGTTCTTTCTCTGTTGCATCCATTTTTGCTTGTGAGTAGTCTGAAATTTCAAGACCTTGAACGATTTCGAAATCGCCATTTTTACAAACACATGGGAATGAGTAGATAATTCCTTCTTCAACACCATACGAACCATCCGCAGGAACCGCCATTGATACCCAGTTACCTTCCTCTGTACCTAATGCCCATGAGCGCATATGGTCGATCGCTGAAGATGCCGCTGATGCCGCTGAGGATGCGCCACGCGCTTTAATGATTGCCGCACCACGTTGTTGTACTTGTGGGATGTAATCATTTTCGTACCAATCACGGTCGATAAGCTCAAGTGCTGGTTTACCGTTGATCGTTGTGAACGTTAAATCAGGATACTGAGTTGAAGAGTGGTTACCCCAGATTGTCATGTTCTTAATATCATTGATATGCGAACCTGTTTTCTCTGCAAGAAGGCTTAAACCACGGTTATGGTCTAAACGTGTCATTGCGTGGAAGTTTCTTGGGTTTAAATCTGGTGCATTTTTCATTGCGATTAATGCGTTTGTATTTGCTGGGTTACCCACAACTAACACTTTAACATCACGGCTTGCGTGATCGTTCATCGCTTTACCTTGTGGGCCAAAGATTGCGCCATTAGCTTCAAGAAGATCTTTACGCTCCATACCTGGACCACGTGGACGTGCACCGACTAACATTGCATAATCTGTATCTTTGAATGCAACATTCAGATCATCAGTTGCAATAATATCTTGCACTAATGGGAATGCACAGTCATTCAATTCCATGACAACACCTTTGAGGGCTTCTAACGCCGGGGTGATTTCAAGAAGTTGAAGGATTACTGGTTGATCAGGACCCAACATATCGCCAGCAGCGATACGGAATGCCATTGCATAACCAATGTTACCAGCTGCGCCAGTGATGGTGACTCTTACAGGTTGTTTCATGAATAATTCTCCTATGGGATAAATTTCAAGTTTGTAGTAAAAATGTAATCTTTTCTATTATACGCTTTCGACAAGGAAAGTCTTCTTCTTTACTTGATTATCAACATCTATTGCTGAAAACTTTAACGCAATTTGAGGGAGGCTAAACCGATTAAAACGAGAATAAAGGTGAAAATCCAAAACCTTACGATCACTCTCGGCTCTGGCCATCCTTTTAATTCAAAGTGATGATGAATCGGTGCCATTCTAAAGAGTCGCTTCTTGCGGAGTTTGAAAGATCCCACTTGTAAAATAACAGAGAGCGTTTCAACTACAAAAAGACCACTCATAATGAAGAAAACGAGTTCTTGACGAACAATGACTGCAATCACCCCAAGCACACCACCGAGCGATAATGCGCCCACATCTCCCATAAACACTTGTGCGGGATAGGTGTTAAACCATAAAAACCCTAACCCTGCCCCCACAATGGCGGCACAAATAATCAGGACTTCTCCCGCCCCTTCCACAAAAGGCAGCGATAAATAAGTGGTATATACGGAGTTGCCGGCAATATAGGCAAAAATACCTAATGCGCCTCCGACCATAATTGTCGGCATGATCGCTAAACCATCGAGCCCATCAGTCATATTCACAGCATTACTAGCCCCAACAATCACTAAGTAGGTAAAGGGAATAAATAAGATCCCTAATGGAATGGTGAGATCTTTAAAATAAGGGATTAACAGATTCGTATCTGCCGGTGTTTCAGCCGTAAAATAGAGGACGCCTGATGCAATTAATCCTGCAACACTTAAATAGAGATATTTCTCTTTTGCCCGCAATCCTAAAGATTGTTTTTTAATCACTTTTCGGTAATCATCTAAAAATCCTACCGCACCAAAAGAGAGAAGGACAAAGAGCACAACCCAAATATCTAAATTAGAGAGATCGGCCCATAATAATGTTGAGAATAAAATCCCTAATATGATCAAAATACCGCCCATTGTTGGCGTACCTTGTTTCGATAAGTGGCTTTCAGGTCCATCTGTTCGCACAAATTGCCCAATTTGTTGTTTTTGCAATAGCCTAATAAAACTAGGTCCTAATCCAATACTAAAAACTAACGCCGTCAATGCTGCTAAAATGCCGCGCATCGTAATATATTGAAATACTCTCAATGGCGACCAATAGTCAGCAAGGTGGGAAAGTAGCGCATACAACATAGTTTATCGATCCTTTATTATTATTCTCAATCTGCCAATTTTACCCCGCTCATATCCTAATCACCTCCCATCAGTCAGCAATATTAAAATATGATCGGATTTCTTATTTTTTAACAATCTTCACATGCGACTAGCGCTTCATAAAAATATTGCATATTCATACTATTAGAGCCTTTTAACAAAATAGTTAACAAGGTGGAATCTTCATATGCATCAATTTTTTCTGCTAATACCGTCAATAATGCCTCATGATTCTCATAGCTTTTTGCACCGTCACCAAATCCCGTCACGGCATGCTTCGTTAACTCCCCTAATGCAAATAACTCACTAAATCCTGCGGCTTTAGCATAAGCGCCACACTCATCATGGATGCTTACTTCATCAGCACCAAGCTCACGCATATCTCCTAAAACTAGCCAACGATTACCAGCAGTACAGGCATCTATCCCTGCCTTCAAAGAGTTAGGATTTGCATTGTAGGCATCATTAATCAATTGTACATTCTCTTTGATCTTCACAACTTGCAGCCGCCCTTTTACGGGTGCTAAAGATTCAAGTCCTGTCTTAATCGTCTCGATCGATTCTCCCGCAGCAGTCGCAGCAGCACTTGCAGCTAGGGCATTTAAGATATTATGTCGCCCAAGCAACTGTAAAGTGATATTGCTCTTCTTTTTTTGAGGGGCTATCGCTAAAGTAAATTGATGATTCCCTTCAATCGCTGTCGCCATCACATCAGCGGAATGATCTATGCCGAACGTATAAGTTTTGAACTCTGCGACGGATGATCTCCAATAATCAACAAATTGATCATCTGCATTAATGATGGCGGTTCCTGTTTCTGGTAATCCCAAGAAGATCTCGGCTTTCGCTTTCGCAACACCTTCAAGCGATCCAAAGCCTTCTAAATGACATGCTCCCGCATTATTTAAAATCGCAATATCCGGTTGAACGATTTTCGTTAAATACTCAATCTCTTTAGGATGACTAGCCCCCATCTCAATCACGGCATGGGTATGATGTTTATTTAGCCTTAATAACATCAAAGGACAGCCCACGTGATTATTGTAATTTCCTTCCGTTGCTAAAACTTCATGATTGACTGAAAGAATGGAGGTCACCATCTCTTTCAACGTCGTTTTACCATTAGAGCCGGTCAGCGCAATCATGGTCCCTTTCCAAGAACGGCGCCACTCTTTAGCGATACGACCTAAAGCTTTTTGGCTATCCTTCACGACAATCTGCGCAATCTCAGCAGAGGGAATAAATCGCTCAACGACAGCGCAAATAGCCCCTTTTAACTCCGCACTTTCTAGGTAATCATGGGCATCAAAACGATCCCCTTTCCAAGCAAAAAAAAGTTCGCCTGGTTTTAATTTTCGAGTATCACTCGCGGCGCCAAAAAAGTAAGCATCTTGTCCTTTGAGCTCACCTTTCATAATCTTGGCTGCTTCAGATAGCTTCATATTATAGCTCCTCATTATTTTTTTGAACTTCGGCAAAATC
>JASLEF010000135.1 GCA_030151245.1 Ignatzschineria sp.
TGTGGATTGAATTTCTCAATGAAAAAACAGAAAGTCGCCATTATTATGGGAAGCAAAAGCGATCTGCCAACAATGCAGAATGCCGCTGACATGCTAAACCAATTTTCCATTTCCTATGACATGAAAGTTGTATCTGCGCACAGAACGCCAGAGCATATGGTTTCGTTTGCATTATCTGCAAAAGAAGCAGGCTTTGACGTGATCATTGCAGGTGCAGGCGGTGCGGCGCACTTGCCGGGAATGGTGGCATCCTTAACGCCGTTACCTGTGATTGGAGTACCGATTAAAACGAGTACACTTAGCGGTATCGATTCCCTCTATTCCATTGTGCAGATGCCGGGTGGTATCCCTGTTGCAACAATGGCAATTGGTGATGCAGGCGCTAAAAACGCCGGATTGTTTGCAGCACAAATTTTAGCCCTAACAAACGACGAACTTAATGAAAAGCTCAAGGCATTCCGTCATACTCAGACTGAGAATGTTTTAGCAGATAGCACTATAGAGGAGAAATAGTCATCATGCACATTTTACCCGGAAAAACGATTGGCATAATTGGTGGTGGGCAACTAGGTAAAATGTTAGCAGAAGCAGCAAATAGGATGGGGTACTACGTGATTACCCTCGATCCTGCTTCAGATGCGCCGGCAGTGTCGGCTTCTCATGGACATATTGTTTCAGGGTTTTCAAATGAGGAAGGGTATGAAACACTCATCTCCAGATGTGATGTTGTCACCTATGAATTTGAAAATATTAGTGCAGAACTCGTTAAACGACTGAATGAGGAATATCATAATATTCCTCAAGGCGAGCTCCCCCTCTATCTCGCACAAAATAGAAAGCGTGAAAAAGCAGCATTAACAGAAGCAGGACTTCCTGTAGCGCCTTATGTTGTTCTCGATTTTACGGTTGAAGCCCCTGAAAAAGAGCTAAAAAACGCTGTCACAACATTAGATTATCCTTTTGTCGTCAAAACCCAAGAAGGCGGGTATGATGGTAAAGGGCAAGTTGTAGTGCGCAGTGACGCTGATTTAGCAAAAGTAGCAACGCTTTATGGTATCCCCTGTGTTGCCGAGAAGTTTATCCCTTATGATTGGGAATGCTCTATTATTGGTACTCGCTCAATTAATGGGGAGTATCGATACTTCCCGATTGCAGAAAATCTCCATGTGAATAACATTCTCTTTAAAACAACGGCCGGTAGCGAAAAAGTGACTCCGGCATTGGAACAGAAGCTCAATGAGATGCTTCGAACCTTTATGGAGACGCATCATATTGTCGGAACCTTAGCAATGGAAGCATTTATTGTGGGAGAGACGATCTATGTTAATGAGCTTGCGCCAAGACCGCATAACTCCGGACACTTTACGATTGAAGGATGTCCTACGAGTCAATTTGAGCAACATATCCGCGCCATTTGTGGGTTGCCGCTAGGAGAGACAACGCTCCTGCAGAAAACCGTGATGTTTAATATTCTCGGTCAAGATAAAGAATTATTGTTTGATTATATCCCGAAGATGTCGCCCGATGCGCACCTTCATCTCTATGGGAAAAAAGAATTTAAAAATAACCGTAAAATGGGCCATGTCACCTTTACGGGTTCAGAAGGTTTACAATCTTTTGAAAAAGCTATGACTGACAGTTTTGTATAAAATTATACTCAAGGATCCCAATGAAACGCAGATTTTATATTGAAAGTACGCCGAACTATTCAACGGAAGCTAGTGCATTATTAAGAGAGCTTAAAACAGCGCTTAATATTCAGACATTAACGAAAGTGCGACTTATTCAAGTATATGACCTATTTGATTTGGATGAGAAAGACCTTGATCAAGTACGTTCAGTATTGATGCAAAAAACCCGTGATCATGAGATTGAAGAGAGCGTGATGATGGCAGAATTGACCTCAATGCCGCATTTCTCCATTGAGTGGTTACCTGGGCAATATGACCAACGTGCTTATAGTGCTGAATTAGCGATGAAGATGGCAGGATGCTCTCACAAAACACAAGTCTCAACCGCGGTTCTTTACGGTTTTAATCAAGATCTGTCTAGTGAAGACCTGCAAAAAATTCAAGATTATCTCTTCAATCCTATTAACTCCCGCTTAAAAGATCTCACGCTCGAAATTAACGATACCCGTTTTATCGATACTCGTGCGCCAAAAGCGGTAGAAAAAATTAAAGACTTTATCCATATGACCGATTCTAAACTTGCAGAGTTCAAGTTGCAGATGGGGCTTGCGATGGAGTTTGAGGATCTTGAACATATCCAAACATATTTTAAGACCGAAGGACGTAATCCTACGGAAACGGAACTTTTAGTTCTCGATACTTATTGGTCTGATCATTGCCGTCATACGACCTTTGAAACATCATTAGAGTCGATTGATTTTACCGCAAGCCAATTTCATGAGCAGCTACAACAAGCTTATGATCACTATTTAGCATTGCGTGAAGCCACCGGCATTAGTGAACGTCCGGAAACGTTGATGGATATGGCGACAGTATTTGGTCGTTATCAGCGTAAAACTGGGGAACTTGCTGATATGGAAGTTTCAGATGAGGTGAACGCCTGTTCGGTACGGATTAATGTCGATGTTGATGGTCAAGATGAAGCTTGGTTATTAATGTTTAAAAACGAAACTCATAACCATCCTACAGAGATTGAGCCTTATGGTGGTGCTAATACCTGTGTGGGTGGGGCGATTCGTGACCCATTATCAGGTCGTGCTTATGTCTATCAAGGCATGCGTATTACAGGGGCTGGCAATATTTTAGAGCCGGTGTCAGAAACACTTCCTAACAAGTTACCACAACGCAAAATTAGCCGTGTGGCAGCATTGGGAAATAGCTCCTATGCTAATCAAATCGGGGGCACAACAGCTTTTGCTAAAGAGTATTTCCACCCAGGATTTGTAGCTAAACGCATGGAGCTTGGTGCGGTTGTCGGTGCGGTGAAGGAAGATTTTGTGGTTCGTGCAAAGCCTGAAGATGGGGATGCGATTATCCTTTTAGGTGCGAAAACAGGCCGTGATGGTGTAGGGGCAGCAACGGGTTCCTCAAAAGTCCAAACGGTTGAAACTGTAGAAACAGCGGGAACAGATGTTCAGAAAGGTTGTGCGAGTGAAGAGCGGAAGATTCTTCGCTTATTCCGTAAAAAAGCGGTAACAACGCTTATTAAAAAGTCGAATGACTTTGGTGCTGGCGGTGTTTCTGTGGCTATTGGCGAACTTGCAGATGGTGTATATGTCAATCTGGATAAAGTTCCGACAAAATATGCCGGTCTTAATGGGACGGATTTAGCGATCTCTGAATCACAAGAACGAATGGCTGTGGTCGTTGCGGCAGAAGATGCCGAGAAATTTATTGAATATGCCGCTGAAGAGTCCATTGAAGCGGTCATTGTCGCAAAAGTCACCGCTGATCCTCGTTTAGTCATCGAGTGGAAAGGCGAGAAAATCGTGGATATCGCGAGATCTTTCTTAGATACCAACGGCATTCGTAAAACGGCTACTGCAAAAATTGTTGACAGTAATGAACCATCACCACTTTTACAGCGTGTGAATAGTGAGGATGTGGAAGCAGCGTGGCAGACACTATTAGCCGATATGAATATCGCAAGTCAAAAAGGAATGAATCAAAACTTTGATTCTACATTGGGGCGCTCAACAGTATTACTACCATTTGGTGGGAAGTGCCAAGCGACACAAGCAGAGGCTTCTATTCAAAAGATTCAAGTGGAACAGGGAGAAACACAAACAGCCGCTATTTTAGCGCATGGTTATAACCCTTATATCGGTGAATGGTCACCATTCCACGGGGCTGCGTATGCGGTGATTGAATCATTAGCACGAATTGTCGCTGTGGGCGGTAATCCAGAGCGTGCTCGTCTCTCATTCCAAGAATACTTCGAGCGTCTTGATGGGGTTCCTGAGCGTTTTGGTAAACCTGTTGCGGCACTATTAGGCTCTATTGATGCTCAGAAAGCTTTCAACGTCCCAAGCATTGGTGGGAAAGATAGCATGAGCGGAACTTATGAAGATATTAACGTGCCGCCAACATTAGTCTCTTTTGCTGTTACCACTGTGAAAACCGATAATGTCATTTCTCCCGAATTTAAAGAGAGTGGCGACTATATCTATCTTCTGCCGGTGAAAGAAGAGGTCACAGGACGGATTCCTTACGAAGAGATCAAACACAATTTTGAAGTTTTCCAAAAGCTTCATGAAAAATATACCATTGATGCAGCAAGC
>JASLEF010000252.1 GCA_030151245.1 Ignatzschineria sp.
GTACCGATTCCTGAGAGCTTTAGAGCAGACTTAAAGAGCTTTAACGAATGGTAAGATATCCATCAAGTCACTAGGAAGGGAGCGTAAAAAAAGTCCCCAAAAAACGTCCAAAGGCTCCCGGGAAGATTCCAAGGCTCTGCGGAGATACTATAGAGGCTTCTGAGAGATACCGAGACTCTGCGAAGATACTAAGAGGCTTCTGAGAGATGCCAAGGCTCTGCGAAGATACCAGAGGCTTCTGAGAGATTCCAAGGCTCTGGGGAGATACTAGAGGTTTCTGAGAGATGCCAAAGCTCTGCGAAGATACTAGAGGCTTCTGAGAGATGCCAAAGCTCTGCGGAGATACTAGAGGTTTCTGAGAGATGCCAAGACTTTTCGAAGATACTAGAGGTTTCCGGAGAGATTCCGAGGCTCTGGGGAGGATACTAGAGGCTCCTGAGAGATACCAAGGCTCTGCGAAGATACTAGAGGCTTCTGAGAGATGCCAAGGCTCTGCGAAGAGACTAGAGGTTTCCGGAAAGATTCCGAGAACCTGCGGAGATACTAAGAGGCTTCTGAGAGATGCCAAGGCTCTGCGAAGATACTAGAGGTTTCCGGAGAAATTCCAAGGCTCTGGGGAGATACTAGAGGTTTCCGGAGAGATGCCAAGACTTTGCGAAGATACTAGAGGTTTCCGGAGAGATGCCAAGACTTTGCGAAGATACTAGAGGTTTCCGGAGAGATTCCGAGGCTCTGGGGAGGATACTAGAGGCTTCTGAGAGATGCCAAGGCTCTGCGAAGATACTAGAGGCTTCTGAGAGATGATAAAAGATCTCTCTCAACGAGAGGTCACCGGTATCCCTATTCCCTTTCGAGCGTGATTCTCAAAGATAGGATCAAGCCCTCAAAAGAATGAGGAGAGAGGGAGAGAAAGAGAGAATCTCGCCCATAGTATGTGCAAAGTACGTACCATAATGCGCATTCACGTAGATCATCTCATGGCTCGACAACGTGATGACAGCGTTACACGAGCTCAATATATTGCAGCTCTTCCTCAGTTAAACTCTCATACCAATCCTCCCCAAAGAGTTCCGCAGGATGTTGCGAGCGTTCACTACCATTACCGCACATCATCTTATCGGCAGCGCAGAGTCGATCACAGCCCCAACAGATTCTTTCGGGTCTTTTGGGGTGCTTAGGTATCCGCTGTTTCTTTGTTAAATCTCGCATGATTTTTCCCTTCTTTTTTGATAGATCTCTGGTGGATCTGTGGTGTATCTCTTTGGTGGATCTCTTTAGTGGATCTTTTTGGAAGCTCTCCAAGGTTTGTTGAATTTAGGCTTCCGGTTTCCTCTAATAAGTATGGAGTTCATGAAGTCGTCATATGATGAACCTCGTTTAAAATAAGTGCCCCCAAAGCTCTTTTCAATGCCGGAATACAATACCGCCCAGAAGCCTGTTACAGGATGTCGGCATTTAGCTCGTACACTGATTTGCTGGCGCTAATGAGAGAACCGCTGCTACTGAGCCCCCGCTTCCATCAACATGATTCATTCCTCGCACCAATACAGACTCTTGCCACATCAACGACTCTCTCATCATGTCACATAAGACCGCAGAAAGCAGACCTTATCACGTAATAGATGCCAAAAAAGTGATGCTTATCAAAGCATTCTCGCCACCATGATTTCATTTTCTTGTAAAGCGCCGAAGACCTCACTGACCTCATGGAGATCTCATTGCTTAAAATCCACACGCTCACGAGATGATCTTCACTTAACATGTCTTCGTTCCCTGTTATACTGTGGAATAATTAACATTTCAAAATCGATAACTCATCGACCTTAATCATTGATAAGTTGAGCAAAATTATGACAGTAAGAGTAGAACAAGGTGAAAAGCTTCGCGGTGCTGCGAAAACAGCCCGTATTCCTATTAAAGTCGTCGCCGTCCCGAAAGAGGATCGCATCCCGAAACCAGATTGGATTCGCGCAAAAATTCCTACGGGAAAGCGCTTCAATGAAATCACCTCTATTTTAAGAGAAAACAAACTCCATTCCGTCTGTGAAGAAGCCGCTTGTCCTAATATTGGCGAGTGCTTTAACCAAGGTACTGCCACCTTTATGATTATGGGAGATATCTGTACGCGCCGTTGCCCATTTTGCGATGTTGCCCATGGTCGCCCTAACGAGCTTGATAGTGAAGAACCTAAACGATTAGCTGAAACTGTAAAACTCCTCGGACTCGATTATGTGGTGATCACCTCTGTCGACCGTGATGACCTTCGAGATGGGGGCGCACAGCACTTTGCGGACTGTATTACCGAGATTCGTAAAGTATCGCCTCACACCAAAATTGAGATTTTAGTGCCGGACTTTAGAGGCAGAATGGATATCGCCGTTGAGATCTTAACGCAAACCCCTCCAGATGTTTTAAACCATAATATGGAAACAGTCCCAAGGCTCTATAAACAGGTTCGTCCGGGTGCTGATTATCATCACTCTTTAATGTTACTGAAAAACTTTAAGGCGAAAAACCCCGATGTTCCGACAAAATCAGGATTAATGGTGGGTGTCGGTGAGTCGGATGAGGAGATGATGGAAGTGATGAAAATCATGCGTGATCACGATATTGAGATGATCACCATTGGTCAATATCTCCAGCCATCAGGCGGGCATTTAGCGGTGGATCGTTATGTCTCCCCTCAAGTCTTTAAAGAGTATGAAGAGGAAGCCTATCGTTTAGGATTTAAGCTTGCCCATATCGGGCCCATGGTTCGCTCTAGCTACCATGCCGGCGATAATACGTTAGCTTAATTCCCTTAAAATGGAAAAAGGATAAATACGATAAATCAGGTCATGTGACTAAACCAGAATCATCAAATCGTGATTCATGAATCACGGATAATCGTCGATATTACCGCTGTCAGCACGATGATAGCAAGTAGGCGCCGCACCAATACATCATCGTGTCACAGCGCCTAAAGCAAAGATCGTAAAAACCCAAAAGCCTTATTCCCAAGATCTCAAAACATCTCAGGAATAAGGCTTTTTTGATAACGGGATTCAATGACTCGATTGCAATGGTTCGATCTCAATGACTCGATTGCAATGATTCAATCTCAATGGCTCGATTGCAATGGCTCGATTGCAATGGTTCAATCTCAATGATTCGATCTCAATGGTTCGATTGCAATGGCTCGATCTCAATGGCTCGATTTGATAGCGCTTCACAATATCCGCCTCTTCAAAATGACCTGATAGAAATGATCTTATTAAAAGTCCTTTTAAAAGCCCTTTTAAAAGCGCAATACCAAACTCAAGTGCAATACTGCAAGCTTTTATCCTCCACCTACCAGCATAATTTACTCGCAGTCAGTACGGATATTCTTCATACAACAGAACACACATAAAACCCTTAACACCTATTAACATAACTTCACATTTAACGCCAAAAACAATCATTAAATATCACCCTGAATATCCCCCTTGAGCAGCTCCAACAAATAACGCTCTCAAAGAGTTCTCTCAAGATGTTCTATCAAAGAGTTCTATCAAAGAGTCCTATCAAGAAGTTCCATCAAGAAGTTCTATCAAGATGTTCTCTCAAGGAGTTCCATCAAGATGTTCTATCAAGCCGTCCTATCAAGAGGTTCTATCAAGAGGTTCTATCAAGATGTTCTATCAAGATGTTCTATCAAGATGTT
>JASLEF010000190.1 GCA_030151245.1 Ignatzschineria sp.
ATGCTTGGTTCATTTTTGGATTTGTGCGTTGAAACCAGCAAAGAAAGTATGGGCAGTTCTTCCTATTGGGCGAGATGAGCGGTTGCTTATGAGGATGGATAAAGAAATAGCTGAAATATTAGTGAAGTGTAATGAGGTGTAGTGGCATGAGAATCCGAAATAAAAGAAGAAGGCATTATGCAAAGCATGGCTGGAAGAAGTTTCTTGATAGCTGGTTTGAGTTTAATTATGAGGTCACATTCTCAGAGCCATACTCCGTAAATGATCAATTAGTGGTAGATGTGAATATTGCTGGTAAAAATACCGGGCTTTTGGGTAGAAGAGCTGATGTAGCACTTCTTGATGAAGCTGACCACATCTTGCAGGCTATGGCTACCAATCGTTTTAGCAAGGATGGGAATGATGAGTAAGCAAGAGAAGATAGTTTGTGCGGCAGTTGAGTTTGAGGTAGATAGCGGCAAAGACACCATTATGTGTTTGGGGTACGACAATGATCCTAGAGTTGAAAATCATAGATTTCACTTGGCGGACTATAGCTTAAATGAAGATGAAAGTTATAACGAGACTCTAGGATTTATTACAAACAGAGGAAGATTCGTTGATCCCAAAGAGGCTATGAGCATTGCAATCAACAATAATCAAATCCGTGAATTATCGAATCTGTATACAAGATGGATTGAATGGCAATTAGTGGGGGATGAGCGATGGAAGGATGTTCATGAGTGTTGGCGCGAAATGAGGGATAAATTAGAAAACAGAGAGCTAAAGCCGGAGGATCTCTACTAAATGGATAAAGTACTTTCTGTAAATTTCTTTGAGGAAGGAGTGGTACAGCAGTTTGCATATAGAAGGCTATATCATGCTCCGAGAGTTGGTGACCGTGCAGTGTTTAATGGTATTCGCTATGAAATAAAGTGTATTGAATGGTGTTTAGATGTTGATGCTACGACAACTGGGACAAGGTTGAACGTCGTTATTCAAAGAATGGGAGAAGAGTTTCATGAACAGATCAGAGATTAAATCACTCATACAAAGCGTAATAGACGATCCAAAGTACATCGATACAGCTACAGAGATATTGGCAATAGAGATCCAAGAGATCAATCTCCCGGACTTAAGACAATGGCTAATCAACGGGAATGTCACTTGCATGATCAGATTGGATGGCTGTCAGCATTTCGGAGATCAACGCGCTCATGTACGAATTGCCGGCAATACTGGTACCGGATTCAAAGCACCGGATCCAATCTTTGCTTGGTCATGTTCAAGTTGTCATCAAAAGACTGAAAGTGACCCAGCTATGCGAACTCACTTAATGGATGGTGTAGCAAGAACGATGTTTTTATTAACTGAATCACTACCGATTGTCTGCGCTAATGACGTAACGCGCAAGAAAACGAATAAGGGGATGGCGTGACTAAGAAGATTTACGACATAGTGCCGGTGCCAAAACCACGAATGACACACGCAGATAAATGGAAACAAAGACCGGAAACGGCGCGTTATTGGGCATACAAAGATGAATGTCGTTTAAAAGGCGTAGAGCTGGCATTAAATGGTGATCACATTACTTTTATCATGCCGATGCCAAAATCATGGTCTAAGAAAAAGAAGCTTGAATATGACGGACAGCCACACCAACAAAAGCCTGATTGGGATAACTTGGCCAAAGGTTTATATGATGCTGTTTACGACGAAGATTCTTTAGTTTGGGATGCAAGAGTCACAAAGCTCTGGGGTAAAGAGGGGCAAATAATCATTGAGGGGATGGAGTAATGAGTAGAAGAGATCTGAATCAAGCTAGAGCGGTACTGGAAGCATGGGCGTGTTGGTCACTTGATAGTAATGGTTTCCCATCCGAGAGCCCTCTTGCGCGTATTGGTGAGATGCGAGGTAATGCAGATGGATCACGTTTGCCGGACGGCATTGAACAAGATCGATTAGCTCAAGATGCGACGTTCGTATTTCTAGCTATGCGAAATGATCCAGGTAATAAGATGAGTCTAAAGCATAGAGATCTATTGCAGCAGTTTTATTTAGAGCAGAAAGAGGGTGAAAGTGTTGGCAGTGTTTGTAAAAGATTAGAGAAGTTTTCATCAAAAGAGTATACAGCAGCTTTAAATGAGTTCGCTCATAAGCTTGATATGCTCTATCTTTTGAGGGATATCGTTTCACTAGAAAAGAATATGGGGCGAAAAAGAGCATAAATAACTTGCTTATTATCGTGGCTACGATATAATTTAATCCTCAGGTGGCGAGGTGTAGCTCAAAAGCTTGATTTCAAACAAACATTTTAAGGAAATTAAATTATGAAAAACTTAGTAATTGTGAATGTAGATTTCAGTCAAGAGTATGGATTTTTCTTCATCGAGTTCGCTAACGGGAAATCAATCCAGTGTTGCTTAGTTGAAGGTGCGCGCGGCGGGTATGTTAAAAAGATTAACAAAGATGACTGCGGCTCTAACGAGGGGTTGTCATACGACAATAACGAATGGGCGATTGGCGAAGACGGTGACTTCTCAGAAATTAATCAAATGATGTTTAAGGAAGCTAGAAAATTAGGAATCAAAGTTGTTTAAATAGAAAAAGCCCAGATGTGTAGTCTGGGCCTTTAAGCTACCTATATGGTAGTGAACATTTTAAGGTGATAATTAAATCATTCTTAAACACTAACTTTCTAAACTGTCTGTATGACAGTGAATTAGCTAGCAATATAAATTATGACAGAGCCAACAAAAAAAGCAAAGATAGCATATGAAAATAAGAGAACAGTAAAGCGTGTCTCTTTTAATAACGAAGAAGAGTTGGAGTTGCTAGAATTCGCTCACTCTGTTAATCCTTCTTTTTCTGAATGGGTTAAAAATAAAATAAGAGAAGAGCTAAAACAGAATAAATAATTCAAAGAGCATCTGTAGTTATGAGCATCAATAGCAAGAGAATAAAGATAGGAGTCGGCTCAAGATTTGGAAAGCTTTTAGTTATTGAAAATCTCGGAAATAGCAAATGGCGTTGCGAGTGCCTGTGCGGTGAAATTGAGGTTATAAGAACCAGAGATCTTCCTACAACTTTAAAAAAAATGGGGGATCAGAGATCAAGGACAGAGTGCAAGCTATGTAGAAATGGCGATTGCAAGGTGTGCGGGTCTCCAAATCGTCATCCTTATTACACAGTAACATGTTCAGAATCTTGTTGGAAAATTAGAAATAACGAACAAGTACGGCAAGCAAATAAGCGATTAAATCAAAGAAACCCTGGATATCACTTAAGAAAGCAAAAAGAATACTACAAAAGAGATAGGATAAAAATATTATCTCGGCAAAAAAGTAATCGTCTGCGAGATATAGAAGAAGCTAGATTAAAAG
>JASLEF010000202.1 GCA_030151245.1 Ignatzschineria sp.
ACTTGCGTAATAATGGTTTGAGTGGATTTCTCTAGTAAAAACTGATCCTCAAGTTCCAGTTTATCTTTCAACTTAAACGCCATCCGCTCTGCGGATAACTGAATCGGTGTTAAAGGATTTTTAATCTCATGAGCTAAACGACGAGCAACCTCGCCCCAAGCAGCTTCACGCTCTGAATTTATTAACTGTGTAATATCATCAAAAACAATGGCGTAACCACTGGGTAAACTACGATTTTCTAAAGGCTCAGAAATACGTACAGATAAAATTTGAGTGATCCCTTTTTCTACCCGCATCACCTCTAAACGATCATTCTCCTCCCCCAAAGATTTCTTCAGCAGATAATCTGCTAAAGGCGTGAAGAAAAACCCTAACGACTCATCAATTGTCTCCGGCTCCCCTAACTTCAGGCGATGTAATAAGGCACGATCTGTTCCCAATATTGAGAGAGCTGCCTCATTAAAGGTTCTGATTTTCCCATGGTTATCGAGGACTAAAACACCAGATGAGAGATTAGCTAAAACGGCTTCTAAATAAGAGCGCTGCGCAACCAGCAATCGTTGAGAGGCTTTTTCTGCCTCATTCGCCTGACGTAGCTTCATAATCATTTCATTAAACGATTCTGTTAAAAAGCCAATTTCATCATTTGATTTAACGGTAATCTCTCGATCAAAATTCCCTTCTGAAACAGATTTAGAAGCAATTGATAATCGGCGAATCGGATTGACCAACCGGCGAGTGGCAAAATATGAGCCCCCTAAAGCCAATAAGATTGCCAGCAGCGAGACTAGCGTTAAAATAGCTATTAGCTGCCCTTTCAAAGATTCTTGCAATGTTTTATATTGTTTGTAACTCTCCACCGAACGCTGTGTTGAAAGCCCTAATTCTGTATAACGCGGGGGAATTTCATAGATCGCTTGCACCACTCGCGGCACATCAGAGTCCACTCGTATAATGACACGTACCTGTAATTCATCATCCCCAACAGGCTCAAGCCAGACATAATCCATATCATTAAAAACACTCATTAATACGATATCATTGGGTAACTCCGGCAAATTTACGGTCGTATTACTCGAGCTTGTTGCTAAAATTCGCCCTCGATGATCAAAGACCGTTAAGTCCATCGCATTAGCGTCAAAACGTAAATTCTCTAACTCATAAGCAAGATCTAAAGAGTTCAGTTGCGCCACATGGCTCCCTATAGATTGGGTAATCTCTAAGGCATCTAACCGTCTAGTCTCAAGGGCCGATTGTGCAAGCGTTAACGCATCATCAAAGCCCTGATCTAAAGACTCATCAAACCAGCTATCGATTCCTCGCTGAATCATTAACCCTGCAAAAAGAAAAAGAATGACGATCGGTACCACTGATAGCCCGGAGAAAAACATCATCATTCGTGCATTTAGGCGCGCTCCCAGACGTTTCTTGCGAACCCCTTGAAATAGCTGTATCAAAAAATAGGTGACAAGGGATATTAAAGAGAGATAGCAGATCGCCCCAGCCACGATAATCCAAGTGTAATAACGAGAATAAAGCACTGCAGACTCAATCGAGCGAACCATCACGCCGAGAATGATCGTTAATAAAATCGACAACAGCAAAAAGAGCGTAAATGCATGCTTACGAAGTAAACTCATCATATTTTTAGCTCCCACTTAAACCAGTTTGAGTTTAACCACCAGTTTTTTGATAGATATGCTGGAATTCTTAAGGGCGTAGGCAGCGCTTCGATATCAAGCCAAAGTTTTGCTTGCCCTGTAAAATGGTCAATATAGATTCCCTTATCATCCTCAATTCTAAACTCAATATTCGTCGGCGTTGAAATTGACAATAGCGCTAAACTTAATGTTGGGTAACTATGTTGCTTTTTCGTCTCAATATCTCGCACCACAAATTGCTTTGATAACCCATGATAAAAGAGAAGATAACGAATCTCTTTCGTATAATTATTGCCGTTCCAAAAACTCCAGAACCCCTTCTCTTTAATACGAATATCATAAACAAATGTTAAAGGAATACCATTTAATAGCATCTGTGCTTGCTCATCACTCATCACAATATCGCTCTTCATCGACAGCATTAAATCAACTTTTGTTAAAGTGCCCCCGTTCAATATCTCAAAATCTCGAATTCTCACCATTCCAGATCCCGCTTGATAAAACTCACTCTTTACCTCTTGAACTTCAAGCGCTGATTGTTTTGAGGCAGCCATACTTGCTACAGGAAAAAGCGCACTGAGTAAGAGCACTATCAGCGCAAATATCCCGCTTTTTTGCCAACGATAATTGACAAAAAACGACCAGCGCACCGAAACCATCCATAATAGTTTGTGCACGACGGTGTGACCGTTATTCGTAAATTGCCAAGATCTGCCCAATATCTTCTTTCCTATGCGTCGACCGCGACCTTTTCTAATAATGCGTAATAGAAACCATCAACACTCTTTTCAGATTCAAAATAGCGCGGCAAAATCTGCACGCCAACATCTCTCACTTCGCCAAATGGGAGCATGAACTTCACCTCTTTAGCACTTTTCTCTTCTTTTAAAAAATGACGAATCTGCTGTTCATTTTCATCTTTCAAGATTGAACACGTTGCATAAAGAAGCTTTCCACCCACCTTAAGCTGCGTCCAAGCATGCGCTAATATCTCTGCTTGAATCGCCCGCAAATTATGAATATCTGATGCTAATCGTAAGCGTTTAATATCCGGATGTCGATGCATGATTCCTGTCGCAGAACAGGGAACGTCTAATAGAATTCGGTCAAACTGCAGTGTCGTTTCATAGGCTTCACAAGGTGTCGCCTCAATAGTCATAAATGCTGGGAGCTCACCACATACGCGTTTCACATTTTCATAAACCCGCTCTAATCGCTCTTTAGAGCTATCAAGTGCTACCAGCGTCTCGAGTTTAGGTGTTTGCTCTAAAATCGCGGTTGTTTTCCCCCCCGGTGCAGAACAAGCATCTAAAACACGCATGCCCGCTTCAATCCCTAATAACTGCGCAGCTAATTGTGCAGAGGCATCTTGAACGCTTACACAGCCCTCAGAAAACCCCGGTAACAGCTCAACACTCACAGGAGATTCAAGGACAATCGCAGTTGTAACAAAATCATGTGCCATTGCGGCAATATTAGCGGCTTTTAACTTCTCTAAATACTCATCACGACTGTTTTTTTGAAGATTCACTCGCAAAATCATCTCTGGATGAAGCTGATAGAAAGTCCCAATCTCCTCTAAAGCTTTCTCTCCCCATTGTGTTTCAATCCGTTTTGCAAACCATGCCGGCAAATTACTTTTCCCAGCAAGGAATTTGGCAGGTGGTAACTTTCCTCTTTGAATATTTCTTAAAATTGCATTCGTTAACCCTGCTGCCCACTGCTTATCCATCTCTTTAATCAGATTGACCCAGTTGTTTAAAATGGCATACTCCGCGGTCGCCATCTCAGTTAACTCATAAGCTGCTAAAATCTGTGCTAATTTCACTTCTATTTCAGCCGGCTTAATAGGCTTCGCTAACATCTGCGATACTCGATCGTCAAGCGCATCATATTGTCTTAATGTCCCAAACAGAAGGTGCTGTACAAATCGTTTATCGTTATCTTCTAAGTTTCCAGACAACCGCGGCAGAGCCTCTGTAAGTGATTCCCCACTTAAGACACTATTGAGAATTTCAACCGCTACAAAACGCGGATTTTTCATAAGTTTGGGATATAGCGCTTCTTTAATAGCCATCTATTGACATACCTTTTGATCTATTTCATTACCTTTAATAAAGAGCGCGCTCTCCATTCTTCGTTTACCTGCTGCTTGTAGCTCTAACACCTCAAGCTCAACACCATCGCCGGCAACCACATATATTTTATCGCCCTCAACATGCATAGTACCGGCGACCTCCGTGGATTTATCTGTTTTTCTTGAAGGTTTTGCGACTCTAAAGAGCTTCAATAATGCGCCATCAATTGTGGTAAAAGCACCAGGGAAAGGATTAAAGGCATGAATCTTACGCATGATCACATCATGATTCTCTTGCCAATTAATTTTCGCTTCCTCTTTAGAGATCTTTTCTGCGTAAGTCACTCCCACTTCGGGTTGTGTTACCGGCGACTGCTCCCCGGCAACCACCATCGGTATGGTCTCTAACAATAATTTTGCCCCAATCTCTTTCAATGTATCGTGTAGCTCGATCATGGTCATTTCTGGTGTTATCGAAACTTTTTCTTCGCACCAGACATCACCGGTATCTAAACCTTTATCCATCTGCATAATCGCCACACCCGTCTCTTGATCTCCCGCTTCAATAGCCCGGTGGATGGGAGCCGCACCTCTCCAACGTGGGAGTAATGACGCATGAATATTGAGGCAACCATATTTAGGTGCACGCAAGACAGCTTCTGGCAAAATAAGACCATAAGCCACCACAATCATTAAATCCGCATTCAATGCTTTTAAGGTTTCTTGCGCTTCGATATCCCGAAGAGAGAGGGGTTGGTACACTGGAATTTCATGCTTTACCGCAACTTCTTTAATCGGGGTAAATTGCATTTTTTTACCGCGTCCTCGTGGTCGATCTGGCTGCGTATAAACCGCAACAACCTCATGCTCACTACCGATCAACGCTTCCAATGTCGGAACCGAAAACTCAGGGGTTCCCGCAAAAATAATTCGTAAACTCATACCGCTCCTTCTAAACAGGCTCTATCTCTATCTTTTTGAAGATGCTTCGGCACTCTCAAAGACTCTTCAATATAATAAGCTCTCCATAACACGCTCTTTCACTTTCGCATATAATTATGCGCCCGCTTCCTCACGTTCACGCTCTTTCAGAACTTTTTCAAGCTTTTTCAGTACCCGTTGTTGTTTCATCCGTGAAAGATAATCGATAAATAAGACCCCATTAAGATGGTCTAATTCATGTTGAATACAGCGCCCTAATAGCTCATCTGCCTCTAATTCAAAAAAGACCCCATTTTCATCTTGCGCACGGACGGTCACTTTTTCCGGACGAATAATCGGCCCACTATACATCGTAGGTAGAGAGAGACACCCTTCCTCCGCAGCATCTGTCTCTTCTGACTCTGCAATAATTTCCGGATTAATAAAGACTCTAGGATCATCACGCTCTTCTGAACAGTCCGTCACAAACACTCGTTTTAAAACGTTCACTTGGTTTGCCGCTAAACCGACACCTTTCTCTGCGTACATCGTTTCTAACATATCTGCTACAAACGTTTTTAACGCCTCGTCAAATTCCGTCACAGGTTCTGCTTTTGCCCTTAAAGTGGGGTGCGGAACGGTAATCACATTGAGGATTGCCATAAAATAAATCTCTCTCTTCCTATCTTAATGTTCTATACAAAATAGAACTTCTACAAAACGAATTATTTTACACTACTTACTGCTTTCTCGGTAGCCTTCAAAATAATTTCATTAGGATAGTAAAAATGGTATAAGGGCATTTAAGCGTTATTTTCGAACAATTGTTCTCTATAGGATCAAGTAGAAACCCAAAGAATTCTGACTCACACCTACAATCCTATGATCCGAAGGAAAACTGTACCCGCACTTCACACTTCAAGACTAATAATCATGCGATAATCTGGGGGATAGCTTATGCGTCACAATGCTAATTTTAGGTTTGCGGCACTATTATTAGTCGCAACCTTCTTTATGGGATCATCCTTTCCTACCGGAAAATTTCTGATCTCCACTGAAATTATCCCCCCTTTTTATCTCGGCGGCATTCGATTTCTTATTGCTGGGATAGCCCTGTTAACCTACTGCCTACTTCAGTATGGGATCCATCATACAATTCCTAGCGCTAATCGCTCAATCTCTCGAGGATTTTTAAATGTCATCATCATTGGGGCATTACAAACAGCGAGCGCAATGGGCTTTCTCAACCTTGCACTAGGGCGCATTGATTCAGCTCTTGCATCGGTTCTCTTTTTTACAAATCCGCTTTGGGTCTTAATATTTGCACACTTTCTAAAAACAGATCGCTTAACTATCAGACGTTTTATCGGGCTTTTACTCGGCATTGCTGGTGTATTCCTCTGCTTAAATGTTGAAAAAGAGGGATCTATTTTAGGAATGTTTTTCGCCTTATGTGGCGCTATCAGCTGGGCAATTTGCACCTTAGCCTCCAAAAGCATCCTAAAGATTGAAAACCCCGCCTTTACCTTAGCGGCTTGGCAGATGTTTTTTGGAGGGATCATTTTGATGATTATTTCACAATTCATTCAGGAGTCTTACACCTTAGCGCAACTCTCAAATGCTGGTTGGTTCAACTTTTTATGGCTGACCTTCCCCGCTTCAGTAGGCTCCTTCTCTCTCTGGTTTTTAGCGCTTCAGAAAGGGGGCGCAGCACAAGCCTCCTCTTTTCTCTTTCTCACACCGATGTTTGCAACCTTACTCGCCATCTTATTTCTTTCAGAATCCCTAACCCTCAAATTCCTTCTAGGTTGCTTACTCATCTTTTCCGCTATTTATATTATTAATCAACGTCAGAAGATTTAATGCCCCTTCGATTGACTATTAAATTCACAGACACAAAAATCCCCGCTTCACAACACCCTTTTCTGATGTTAACACCGCACTTTATCATTAAAAAATACCGAGAAAACTTGGCTCTCAAAAGCCTTTTATAACCGTTTTATAGCTGTATTCCCCTTTTTTTATTGAAAAAAATATTATATAAGTCAAACTCAAGTAAAGTTCTCCCCATCTTCACCAAAAAGAGTGATATAACTATGGGGGTAATTAAAAAATTTGATTAGTAAATAATACCGATACGAGGGCTTTCAGAGCTTCTACAGATGGAGATGTGGAAGAGATCACTCGGATTCTTCTCGGTCAAAATATCAATAAATAACAATAATAACGTCTCAAAGATAGATGTTTATAGGAGTTAAACAGTATGTATGCATTAGTCATCAATTGCGGAAGTTCCTCTTTAAAGTTTGCGCTTATTAACGCAAAAGATCGAAAAACCATCGTCAGTGGGGGCGCAGAGCAACTCGATTCACCTGAAGCAACACTTACGATTAAACACGCAGGGAAAAACACCAACAAGCTTGAGGAAAATACTCATCTTGGCGCCGTTAAAGAGATCTTTGCCTATCTTGCGGATAATGGGTTTGCGGATAAGATTATCGCAGTAGGACATCGTGTTGTTCATGGTGGAGAATACTTCCAATCATCTGTTGAGATTACCCCTGAAGTGGTAGAGATCATCAAAAAGTGCGCGCCACTTGCACCGATTCACAACCCTGCAAACCTTGTGGGAATCTTAGCAGCACAAGAGATCCTTCCGAACTTACCTCACGTTGCTGTATTTGATACCGCTTTCCACCAATCAATGCCGGAAGAAGCCTATCTATACGGATTGCCGCTTGAGATTTATGAGAAATATAATATTCGTCGCTACGGATTCCACGGCAGTAGCCATCGTTATATTACGGAAAGAACTTCGCGTATTCTCGATATTCCCTTAGAAAAACTCAATATTATTAGCTGCCATCTTGGCAACGGTGCCTCTGTTACGGCTGTTAAAAATGGAAAATCCGTTGATACCAGCATGGGGCTTACCCCCCTTGAAGGATTAATGATGGGAACGCGCTCAGGATCACTCGATCCAGGCCTCATTCCTTACTTAGTTGAATGTTTAGATTATGACATCTATGAAATGGACAACCTCTTAAACTTCAAAAGTGGCTTACTCGGAATTTCAGGCGTATCTAACGATTGCCGAATGTTAGAGACGAAAGCTAAAGAAGGCCATGTTCGTTGTCAATTAGCACTTGATATGTTTGGCTACCGTGTTGCTAAAACCATCTCATCTTACTTACCTGCCTTACAAAAACTAGATGCCATCGTCTTTACAGGCGGTATCGGTGAAAACTCCGCTTACGTGCGTGAACTCATTATGACCCAATTAGCATTCTTAGGTTATACCTTTAGCAACCCCTCAAATAGCTTCTGCACAGGAGGAAAAGAGGGCGTTATTGCAACGAGTGCTGGTTTTGGAAAAGCGCTTGTTGTCTGTACTGATGAGGAAGGAATGATCGTTCAAGACACCTTGGAAATTCTTGCCAAAAAGAAAAAAAGTGCCTAACTCTTTAGGTCTCTTCCATGATGAATGAGGGGATATCAGCTCCCCTCTTTGATCGAGAACTCAATAGAACGATCTTACTGAATATTTAAAGATCTAATCGCTTTTGAATCAGGAACCCCCTATCACAAGCTTTAGATCTTTTTCATATCTTCATCGCTTTCCTCACCATTTTGCCATCTAAGACTGATCTATTATCGCTGCTTTTCATTAATAAGGAATAAGGAGTTTGTCATGAAAACTTTATTTGTTGCACCTACTGGTGATATTCAGAGCTTAAGCTCTATCTCTCTCGCACTCGTTGATGCGCTTAATACTGCCGGCATAAAAGTTGGCTTTGTCCGACCTATCGGCAACGATAATAATCGATCAGAACAGCTTTATCGTAAACTCTTCAACGATGAAACTCCCTCCCCCATCCTAGAAGGCGCCGTCGATCAGGCAATCCGTTCTAATCAATATGATGAGCTTTTAGAGGATATTGTTGACCGCGTAGCACAAGCAGGTAAAAATAATGATGTCGTTGTTGTAGAGGGCTTAACCTATCATAATGCTCGTCCTTACACTCACGATCTCAACGCAGATATCGCTCGTACGCTCTGTGCCGGCGTTGTCTTTGCAGGAAACTCGCTCGCTAACACCCCCGAAGAAGTGGCTGCGCACTTTGACCTCAATGCCTATCTCTACAGCGAGTCACACATCTGGCTCGCTGGCTACATCATTAACCATGTTAAAGACCCCTCAGCGATCGCTAAAACGGTAACTTTCTGTCAAACAGATTTCTGTAAGTCCCTAGATATATTAGGCGTTGTCCCAGAAAACAATACCTTAACAGATGATATCGACGCCATTCACTTTATTACAAAACACCTCGATATCAAACAACTGCTAGAGCAGCTTAAGCGTCCAACACAAAACCGCATGCCACCTTCCGCATTTCGATATAAGCTCATTAAAAGCGCACAAGCCGCTAATCGCCGCATTGTGTTACCAGAAGGGGAAGAACCACGCACACTACGTGCGGCAAGTATCTGTGCAGAACGAGGTATTGCACGCTGCGTCTTACTCGGTGATAAAGCAAAAATCGAGCAAGTCGCGCAAGAGCACAACATTATCATTCCGAATCACGGCATTGAAATCTTAGATCCTAAAGATATTGCAGAGCAATATGTCGCAGGATTTGTAGAACGAAGAGCCCATCGTGGTGCGACTGAAGAGACAGCTCGAGAAGCGTTAAAAGATAGCGTTGTTGTCGGAACGATGATGCTTGCAGTGGGGGATGTAGATGGTTTAGTCTCAGGAGCAGTTCATACAACGGCAGATACGATCCGCCCTGCTTTTCAGCTGATCGGAACCGACAAACATTCAAAACTTGTCTCTAGCATCTTCTTTATGCTGATGAAAGATCAGGTACATGTCTATGGGGATTGTGCGGTCAACCCAACCCCTACCGCAGAGCAACTAGCAGATATTGCGATTCAATCAGCAGAGTCTGCAAAAATCTTTGGAATTGAGCCACGTGTTGCGATGCTCTCTTACTCTACGGGAACCTCAGGTGCCGGCGAAGAAGTTGAGAAAGTCGCCCAAGCAACCCAAATTGCTAAAGAGAAAGCGCCAGAGCTTCTGATTGATGGCCCGTTACAATTTGATGCCGCAAGCGTACTGAGTGTTGGCAAACAAAAAGCGCCTGATAGCAAAGTTGCAGGACGAGCCACGGTCTTCATCTTCCCAGATCTTAACACCGGCAACATTACCTATAAAGCGGTTCAGCGTAGTGCGAACGTAGTCTGTATTGGTCCAATGTTACAAGGCCTCGCTAAACCTGTAAACGATCTCTCTCGTGGTGCACTTGTCGATGATATCGTCTATACCATTGCCATAACCGCGCTACAGGGGTCATAAAATCTCAGCATCATTAAGCGCCGACTATCACGACCTGAAATGATAACCAATAAGACGAGAATTTAAGGCGTTTTTTGCTATACTATGTAGCTACTCAGATTTGGGTAGCTTTTTTTATGCGATTAATGTGATACTTAAACTAGATTTAAAAACGCTAATAGCGTCGTTTTAAGTGATCACAACTATTTGTTTATTGAGGAATATTGTGCCAATCATACGCCGATCACAAAAAGAGCCTTTTACAGCGCAACAGATGTATGCGCTCGTCAATGATGTCGATTCTTATCCCAGCTTTCTTCCATGGTGCCGTGGATCAAGAGTGATTAAATCAACACCGACAATGATGGAAGCTTCCATTTTGACAGCAAAAGGTCCTCTTAATAAATGGTTTACGACTCGTAACACCCTAATCGAGAATGAAAAAATTACTCTTAATCTCGTTGACGGTCCCTTTAAACACCTTCGAGGGGAATGGCGATTTATTGATCTCCCTGAGGGCGGATCAGAAATTCATCTCATGATTGATTTCGATTTTTCATTTGGTCCGGCAAGACTTCTACTGACCCCGATTTTTGAAAATATTGCCGGCAGCATGGTATCTGCGTTTAGCGCGCAAGCAAAGGTTCGTTATGGCAAGTTCATTGGATAGACAGCGAACATTTATCACCATTGAATTTGCGCTTGCATTACCTGATCGCCAGCCTATTGAATCTCAAAAGTTTCAAGAGGGAATCACTCTCAAAGAGGCTCTCCCCTTCTTTGCGCTCTATCATGAGTCAGTCAAAATCATTGAAAACCCTATTTTTGGCATCTTCAATATTAAAGTTGAGGAGGATTATCTGCTAAAAGATGGTGATCGCATTGAAGTTTACCGCCCTTTAACGATTGACCCTAAAAAAGCTCGCCAAATACGTGCAGCGAGAGACCCCCAATTCAAACACAAAAAGTGGTAGATCAACCCCCTCAATCTATTGATTTCATTAACTTCATCAATCAACTCAATCTATTGATATTGATATTGATATGCTAAACCTTTGAAATATTGAAATCCTAAAAAAATAGACCTTATCGCCATCACTCTCATACCCCAGAAGGTGCAATTGATAATCCTAAGACCGCTCTCATAACTTTAAAACATTAGCAATAACGGATCAGCCAGCTCTCAAAACCTCACAAATATATTCATTTAGCGATATATTGCGGCGTCGTTATGCATCCCCCTCTCTCTTATTTTAAAGCCGATCCGCGTTACGACTTCTACCTCGTTTAGCTCTAAATATCCCCTCATCACATCAAAGCAAAAACACCACGTAAGATCTATTTTGTAGATCTTAGGGCTGACAAGCTCTCTCCAAAAAATAGCTAAACAAAAAGAAGTCAATTCTTTCAGTTTACAACCACAAATACCGCTTTCTAAGCCTCTGAAATTCCGTATAATACGATACTGATTATATTAATCTGAGATAACTATGAATCCCTCAAACTCTGTTTTACAAAAATCCCTCTTCTCGCTGAGTTGGCCGATTTTTATCGATATTTTACTACACTTAGTAACACTCTTGATCAACACCTATATGATCAGCCATATCTCTGACAAAATGGTTGCCGCAACAGCCGCGAGCAATCAGTTTTTTGATACAACCGTGACGATTTTTAGCTTTATTGGCATTGGCTGTAGCGTTGTGGTCGCTCAATATTTAGGGGCGGGAAAACGAGAAGAGACCCGTAAAGCCATTCACTTATCAATCTCATTAAATTTCCTCTTAGGATTGATCTGCTTCTTCATGATCTTCTTCTTTGGTCACTCCCTCTTAATATTAATGAATACGCCAGAAGATATTTTAGAGATGAGCAGCCGTTACTTCCACATCATTGGGTTCTGCTTAATCTTTGAAGCGCTTGCGGTTATTCTCGCCTCTTGTTTGCGTGTTTACGGGCACTCCAAAGTCCCTATGTATGTCTCCTTTATCATGAATGTTGTGACCGTACTTGGCAATATTATCGTTCTTTACGGATTCTTTGGCCTTCCCCAATTAGGCTTAGAAGGGGTTGCTTGGTCTACGGTATTAGGACGATTTATTGGGGTCTCCCTCCTTTTTTACCTCCTATTTTACGGCATTAAAGTAAAGCTCGATTTTGCCCTCTTCTTTAAATTCAAAAAGAACATCATTCAACAGATTCTTAAAATAGGTTTACCTTCCGCCGGCGAAAACCTCTCTTGGTCAGCACAAATGCTGGTAATGCTCGCTTTTGTAGGGTTAATGGGTGAACAGAGTCTAGCCGCACACAACATCTATATCCAGCTCTCCTACATGCTAATGCTCTTTGGAATTTCTATTAGTATTGGCAATGAAATTATGGTGGGGCATTTAGTCGGCGCAAAAGCCTTTAATGCCGCTTACGCTAGAACCTTTAAGAGCTTAAGGATGGGAATGATCGTGACGCTTGGCGTTGTTATTGTTTTTTACCTCTCAAGAAATCTTGTTGTTGAAAGTTTTACCGACAATACCATTGTTAAAGATCTCCTCTTACCCATGTTCCTTTTATCGATCTTTTTAGAACCCGGACGTACCCAAAATATTGTCATGGTCAATGCTCTTCGCGCCACTGGTGATGCTAAATTCCCCTTAATCACAGCCATTATCTTTATGTGGGGAATCGCCATCCCTGTCGGCTACTACTTAGGTATCGTTAAAGAGATGGGCTTAATCGGCATTTGGATCGGCTTCTTATGTGACGAATGGATTCGTGGACTCGTCAATGCTTGGCGCTGGAAATCCCGAAAATGGGAGAGTAAACGACTCAATATTGAAACAGAAGTCATGTAAAATGCCTCAACAGAAAAAGGAGAATCTACCATCAGATTCTCCTTTTTTCATGACATTCACTGAAACCAAAATGTTTAAAACAACTACGAAAACTCAAACTGACGCCAAGCTTCATAAACCGCAATTGCCACCGAGTTAGAAAGATTCAAACTTCTGCCGGCATTTTCGACCATCGGCAGTCGTAAACGCTGCTCTCCTGGCAAACTGAAGATAAAATCTTCCGGCAACCCTCGCGTTTCAGGACCAAAAATCAGCGCATCACGATCTTCAAATTTCGCCTCAAAAAAATTACGACTCCCTTTAGTGGTCATTGCATAAATTTTATGAGGCGTAATCGCCGTCAAACACGTTTCTAAGTTTGGCCAAACATTCATATCTGCCCATTCTGCATAATCTAAACCTGCACGACGAAGTGCTTTCTCTTCTAAATTAAATCCTAACGGCTCAATCAGATGGAGCTTTGCGCCACTATTCGCGCAAAGACGAATAATATTACCGGTATTTGGTGGTATTTCTGGCTCATACAAAATAATGGATAATGTTTTATTCACAATGCTTCCTAATACGACCCTCACGGATCGTTCTCATAAAAAAATTCCTGCAGAACTATTACTTCCACAGGAATCATTCTTTCTATTCAATCACTTCCGCCACAACAATTAAGCTTCTGTTTTAGCAGCTTTTAATCTATTTGCGGCATTAATAAATGCAATAAAGAGCGGGTGACCATCTCTTGGAGTCGATTTAAACTCAGGGTGTGCCTGTGTTCCTACAAACCATGGATGCTCTTTCAACTCAATAAACTCAATCAAACCACGATCATTAGTACGACCTGAGATGATTAAATTGCCATCTTGTAGTTGATCTACATACTCAAGATTCACACCGTAGCGATGACGGTGACGTTCGCTAACATCTTTCTTACCATATGCCGCGAATACTTTCGTTCCCTCTAAAACAGTAGAAGGTTGCGCCCCTACTGTCATATAACCTCGGAACTCATCCGTCTCTTTATCACGTTGTGGATCAAGCATCTGAATAACAGGATAAGCAACGGTAGGATCTACCTCACAGGTATTTGCCCCCGTTAAACCTAAAACATTACGGGAATACTCAACCACTGCTAATTGCATTCCAAGACATAAGCCTAAGAAAGGAATATTGTTTTCACGAATATATTGAATTGCTCGAATCTTTCCCTCAATACCACGCTCACCAAAGCCCCCTGGAATTAAGACGGCATCCATTCCTGCAAATGTTGCCGCTAATGCCGTTTCATCCATTGATTCTAGTGATGCCGCTTCTACATAATGGAGCTTGATCTCTGTTTTTGTTTGAATACCGGCATGGAAAAGCGCCTCATTAATAGACTTGTAAGTATCTGTTAGCTCAGTATATTTCCCAACAATCATCACATTAGCGACTTTATCAGCTGAAGCAATGTTATCTAAGACTTGATTCCACTCCGTAAGATCCGCCTCTTTCGCCGACATATTAAAATGCTCAAGAACAATTCGATCTAAACCTTGGTCATGTAAAATCCCAGGGATCTTGTAAATAGAGTCTGAATCTACACATGAAATCACAGCCTCTTCAACTACTGAGGTGAAAAGGGCTATTTTACGACGCTCATCCTGAGGAATAGGTTCTTCTGTACGACAAATTAAGATATCTGGTTGAATTCCAATTGAACGAAGCTCTTTCACAGAATGTTGAGTAGGTTTCGTTTTCAATTCCCCAGAAGCTCTTAAAAATGGCACCAAGGTTAAATGCATAAATAATGATTTACGCGGTCCTACTTCTGTTCTAATTTGGCGAATAGCTTCTAAGAACGGTAATGACTCAATATCCCCCACCGTTCCACCGATCTCAATGAGAGCGATATCAGCACCTTGTGCCACGCCATAAATTCGATCTTTAATCTCATTAGTAATATGAGGGATCACCTGCACAGTATTACCGTGATACTCCCCCGCTCTCTCACGCTCGATCACAGTTTTATAAACTCGACCGGCACTTACGCTATTACGACGACTAGCTGTCATACGAATAAAACGCTCATAATGCCCTAAGTCTAAATCCGTTTCTGCACCATCATCGGTTACAAAAACCTCTCCATGCTGGAATGGGCTCATTGTCCCGGGGTCCACGTTAATATAAGGGTCCAATTTCATCATTGTAACCTTGAGGCCTCGCGCCTCTAAAATCGCACCCAAAGAAGCTGCTGCGATACCCTTGCCTAAAGATGAAACTACGCCACCTGTGACAAATATAAAATGTGTCATGAACCCACCCTGAATTTATGTGAATAAAAAGTCTATCAGGGAAGACATTTTAATATATTTTCAAGAAAATTTCGATAAGAATTAAAATTCATTTTTTAAATCGTAAATATTGACTGAGAATCCGGCGAACGGAACGAGCTTTTTATTGCAAAATTGAGTATAATTAAGCCTCCTATTTCCTAGTGCTAATTTAAAGGTTAATTTTAGTGATGTCGAAGATGAACGAACAATGCGCAAACGCTATTCGCGCGCTCAGCATGGACGCTGTCCAAAAAGCAAATTCAGGTCACCCTGGAGCACCCATGGGTATGGCTGAAATGGCAACGGCGCTTTGGGGTTTAAACCTCTCGCATAACCCTAACAATCCGCATTGGATCAACCGTGACCGTTTCGTCCTTTCAAATGGTCATGCCTCGATGATCCTTTACTCTCTTTTACACCTCACAGGTTATGCCGTATCGATGGATGATCTTAAAGATTTCCGTCAATTAAATGCTAAAACAGCGGGCCATCCTGAGTATGGTTTTGCAGATGGTATTGAAACAACAACCGGTCCGCTTGGACAAGGTATTGCTAATGCCGTGGGATTTGCCCTTGCTGAAAAAATGATGGCGGGTACTTATAACACTGAAGAACATAAAATCGTCGATCACTATACCTACGCATTCTTAGGCGATGGCTGCATGATGGAAGGTGTCTCTCATGAAGCTTGCTCTCTTGCAGGAACACTAAAACTCAACAAACTAATTGCGCTTTATGATGATAACGGCATCTCTATTGATGGCGATATTAGTGGCTGGTTCACAGATAACACTAAGCAACGCTTTGAAGCATATGGCTGGAACGTTATCGGTCAAATTGATGGTCACGATATTTCAGCCGTTGATGCAGCGATTAAAGAGGCTAAGAAATCAGACAAACCAACCCTCATCATCTGTAAAACTTTAATCGGTAAAGGCTCCCCTAACAAAGAAGGTTCAGAATCAACCCATGGTTCACCATTAGGCGCTGAAGAAATCGCCGCAACGAAAGCAAGTCTTGGCTGGAATTACGGACCATTTGAAGTTCCTAACGACGTTTATGCTTCATGGGATGCTCGTGAAGCAGGTGATGCTCGTGAGGAATCATGGAACCAACTTTTCGAGAGTTATGTGGCCGCCAATCCTGAAAAAGCAGATGAATTCCTTCGTCGTATCGGTGGTGAATTACCTGAAGATTTTGAAGCAACCTTCAAAGCCGCTCTCAATAGCGTCAATGAGAAAGCTGACAATATCGCAACACGTGTAGCAAGTAAAAATGCCTTAGATCTTTTAGCCACAAACCTTGCGGAGATCGTCGGTGGCTCAGCTGACTTAACCCCTTCAAATAACACCTTCTTCAAAGGTAGTCGTGATTTAGATATCGCATCTGGCACAGGAAACTACATTCGCTTTGGTGTTCGTGAATTTGGCATGTCTGCCATTATGAATGGCCTTGCACTTTATGGCGGATTCATTCCTTACGGCGCAACATTCTTAGTCTTCTCTGATTATGCTCGCAACGCTATCCGTATGAGTGCACTCATGGAACAACGTGTCATTTATGTCATGACACATGACTCTATTGGTCTTGGCGAAGATGGTCCGACCCATCAGCCTGTTGAACATGTTGAATCACTTCGCCTTATCCCGAACTTAAATGTTTGGAGACCTTGTGATGCGGTTGAAACACTTGTTGCTTGGGGCCATGGCTTACAAGCGGAAGATAACCCAACCCTTCTCGCTCTTTCAAGACAAAACTTGCCACATCAAGTACGCGATGCAGCAACACTTGAAAACGTCATCAAAGGCGGGTATGTCCTTCTTGAGAACAACGATGCAGATATCACCTTAATTGCAACAGGATCAGAAGTAGCACTTGCAATGGAAGCAGCAAAAGAGCTGAATGCTCGCGTTGTTTCGATGCCATGCGTAGAGCTCTTCAGAGCCCAAGATAGTGCATATAAAGCAGACGTTTTAGGAAACACAAAACGCCTTGCGATTGAAGCGGGTGTTACTCGTGGTTGGTATGAGTTTGCAGATGATGTTGTTGGTATCAACACATTTGGTGCTTCTGCCCCGGCAGGCCAACTCTTTGAGCACTTCGGATTTACCGTTGACAATGTGATTCAACATGCTCAAGCATTATTAGCAAAATAATCATAGTTCTTACAATAAGCGATTGCGGTAATGAATTATCGCAATCGCAAAATCCCGTATAGATCAAGTTTATACGGGATTTTTTTATTATCACCCCAAAGCCCAAAAAAAACAAACCCGCTATGATCTCAATAAGTTAAACACCTCCATCTCCTCCTTCACTCTGCAAAAAAACTCTTTACAAAAACTTTCTGAATCATCTTTACATTTTATCGTTTATTGTCATCATTCAGAGATATTGCTCACTGATGATCAATATCAAACTCTTTCGCTTGAAATTGTCATAAATCAGCCGCATCTATTAAAAACCCCCTCTTTAAAAGAGGCCTTCTATATCGCATTTAATTCAAGAGCAAATCCTCTTCTTAAATAGAGGAGACACAGATTCTCAAAAATTCTCGACAAGTTCGTATGAAATGCCGGAACTTTTAGGTATCGTCAAAAATATAATGCTAGAATGAGCGGCTATTAATTCAATTTTTCAACTTAATTTTTATGGGAGCATTTATGAAGCGTTTAATGTTTGCTTTAACTGCCTTATTAGTTTCACCGGCATTTGCACAAGCACAAGAACCACAGAGCATCGTCCCTACCTTACTTCTGTTTGGTGGTATGTTCGTTGTGATGTATTTCTTAATGATTCGTCCACAACAAAAAAGAGCAAAAGCACACCGTGAACTCATTAACTCACTCAAAGTAGGCGATGAGATTCTTTTAAGTTCTGGTTTT